>JBGPYI010000138.1:0-6308 GCA_041493175.1 Gaiellaceae bacterium
ACCATCCTCCTCGGGGTGGGCGGCGCGGTGCTCTTTGAACCACGCCACGGCGCGCGCAATCCCCTCATCGAGCGGGACCGCAGGTTCGTAGCCGAGCAGCTGACGTGCCTTCGTCAGGTCGGCGACGTAGTGCGTGACCTCGCCGAGAAGCGACGGAGCGAGCGCGATCTTCGGTTCGACCCCGAGCTCGGCAGCGATCAGCTCTGCAGCTTGGACGAGCGAGTTGCCGTGGCCGTAGGCGAGATTGATCGTCTCGTTCACGACGCGTCCGTCGGCGAGCGCCTCGATGCCGCGCGTGAGCCCGTCGATGCAGTCGTCGACGTACGTGAAGTCGAGCGTCTTCTCCTGCCCGAACACCGTCACCGGCTCGTCGCGGAGCATCGTGTGGATGAAGAGCGGCAGTACGCGCACCATGCGGGCGAGATCGTTGTCGTAGCGCCCGTAGACGTTCGAGAAGCGGAAGACGAGATAGCGCAGGCCGTAGCAGCGCGCATACGAATAGACGAAGGCCTCGCCGGCGATCTTCGAGGCGGAGTACGTGGACTCCGTGTACGCGAAGTCGGCGCTGGCCTCGCTGGCCTCCTCCTCCGCAAACCTGTGCACGTCACCGTAGACCTCGCGACTCGAGGAGAAGACGATGGGCAGATTCTGCTGGCGGCAGAACTCGAGGACGTTGAAGGTCATGACAGCGTTCTCGAGCGCGCGGTGCGGCTGGCGCACGAGTTGGTGCACTTTGGCGTGCGCGGCCAGGTGCACGACGAGGTCGACCTCGGGGTACTCGACGCCGCCGATGCCTCCCGGGAACGACGGGTAGTGGCCGGAGAGGTCCTGCAGGAGGTAACGGAAGTCGTCCGTCCAGGTGTTCAGCCGCTTGTCGATGCCGAACACGTCGTGTCCGTCGCGCAGCAGGCGCTGACCGAGGTTCGTCCCGATCTGGCCGCTCGAGCCGGTGACGAGGATCCGCACTAGTGGTCCTTCCGGTTCCGTCGCCGGATGCCTCGGTCGTCAGCACCAAGCGAGACAAGGACGCAGGGAGGGCTCGGGCTTGATTGCCCGAGCCCGACTGAGGACGCAGGATCGCGCCGCGTGCTGGCGGGCGAGGCGCCGGTGGACGGGGCCGGGAGGGCCACTAGGCGGCGACCGGCACGGCCTGGACGCCGCGCAAGGTCGTGGACGTTGCGTGCTCGATCCGCACCTCGACCAGATCGCCTGCGGCCGCGCTGCCGGAGAAGTTGACGGTGGTGTTGCGCCGGGTGCGCCCGCGCAGCAGGCTCGGGTCGGTGCGGCTCGGACTTTCGACGAGGACCTCCTCCACTCGCCCGACGCGCTCGGCGTTGCGGGTGGCGGCCACGCGCTGAACGACCTCGATCAGCCGCTCGATGCGATCGTGTTTCACCTCTTCCGGGATTTGCTCGGTCATCGCCGCGGCCTCGGTGCCCGCGCGAGGTGAGTACACGAACGTGAACGCGCTGTCGAAGCCGACCTCCTCGACGGCCGAGATCGTCTCCAGAAGGTCGTCCTCGGTCTCACCGGGAAAACCGACGATCAGGTCAGTCGTGAGCGCAAGATCCGGGATTGCCTCACGCAGCTCGCCGGCCAGCCGCACGTAGCGCTCACGATTGTACGTCCTGCGCATGGCCTTCAGGATGCGGGACGAGCCGGACTGCAGAGGCAGGTGTGCGTGCTCGCAGACGGCTTCGCACTCGGCCATCGCGTCGATCACGGGGCGGCGGAAGTCTTTTGGATGCGGGCTCGTGAAGCGGATCCGGTCAATGCCGTCGACCGCATCGCACGCACGCAGCAGCTCGCCGAACTCCGTGTGGATCTGTGGCGCGAGATCGCGGCCCCACGAGTTGACGTTCTGGCCGAGCAGGGTGAGCTCGCGCACACCCTCTGCGGCGAGCCGCGTCACCTCCGCGACGATGTCCCCCGGGCGGCGGCTCACCTCACGTCCGCGAACGGCCGGCACGATGCAGTAGGCGCATTTCGAGTTGCAGCCCATCGAGATCTGCACCCACGCCTGGAAGCTGCGTTCACGGTGCATCGGCAGCTCGCCGGCGAAGCTGCGGTCGTCGAGGCCGAAGCGCCCGCGTGCGATGCCGAGCCCACCCGCGCCGAGCCACTCGCCGAGATGAGGGATCGATCCCGGCCCGAACGCGACGTCGACGTACGGATAGAGCTGGAACAGGCGCTCGCGCTGCGCTTCCGCGTAGCAGCCTCCGACGGCGATCACTTTGTCCGGATCGCGTCGCTTGACCGCGGCGGCCTGCGCGAGGTGGGCCGCGAACTTCTGGTCCGGCTTCTCACGAATCGTGCACGTGTTGAAGACGAGGACGTCCGCCTCGTCCTGCGTGACCGCCTCGCCCAGCCCGAGCTCCTCGAGCATGCCCTTGATCCGCTCGCTGTCGTGAGCGTTCATCTGGCAGCCGAAGGTCGTGACGTGGTACCGGCGCACGGGCCAGAATGGTACCGGTGGTCTTTCCCGACTCGACCGCGCTCTGGCTCTTTTCCCTGGCCGCCCTGGCCCTGCTGGCGATCCCCGGGCCTGCCGTCCTCTACATCGTCGTCCAGAGCGCTGAGCAGGGCCGCCGCGTCGGGCTGGCCTCGGTCGCGGGCGTCCACCTCGGGACGCTCGTCCACGTCGCAGCCGCGTCCTTAGGGCTCTCGGCGCTGATCGTGGCTTCCTCCGTCGCCTTCAGCGCAGTCAAGTACGCAGGTGCTGCGTACCTGGTCTATCTCGGGATCCGCAAGCTCCTGGAACGCGATTCGCCGGCCGAGGTGGAGCAGCCTCCGGAGCCGCTTCGGCGCGCCTTTGCGCGGGGCATGGTCGTGAACGTCCTCAACCCGAAGACGGCGCTCTTCTTCCTCGCCTTCCTCCCACAGTTCGTCGATGCGAGCCGCGGCGGCGTGTGGTCGCAGGCGCTCGTCCTCGGCTTCGTCTTCGTCGGCCTAGGGCTCGTCAGCGACTCGCTCTACGCGCTCGCTGCCGGGACCGTCAGCGGTCTTCTGCGCCGGCGACGGAACGCGATCCGCCAAGGCTCGGGCGTCGTTTACATGGCGCTCGGCGCAGCCTCCGTGCTCGCCAAGCGCGGCTAGGCAGCCTGGTCCGGCTGGACCTGCGCCGCCGGCTCCGGCGGGGCGAGCGACTCAGGCTGGGTGCCGCCGTTCGCGACGTTGCGAGCGACGTCGACGGCTCGGCTCTCGCGGATCACCGTCACCTTCACCTGCCCGGGGTACTCGAGCTGATCCTCGATCTCCCGCGCGATCTCGTGCGACAGCAGCACGGCCGCGTCGTCGTCGACCTCGCCCGGCTTGACGATCACCCTGATCTCCCGGCCGGCCTGTAGCGCGTAGACCTTCTCGACACCGGGCTTCTGCGCAGCGAGCTCCTCGAGGGACTCGAGGCGCTTGATGTAGTGCTCGAGGCTCTCACCGCGTGCGCCCGGCCGTGACGCCGAGATCGCATCGGCCGAGATCAGCAGCACCGCCTCGACGGTCTGTGGCTCGACCTCGTAGTGGTGCGCCTCGATCGCGTGCACGACGTGCTGTGACTCGCCGTACCTGCGTGCGAGCTGCGCGGAGATCGATGCGTGTGAGCCTTCGACCTCGTGCGTCATCGCCTTGCCGAGGTCGTGCAGGAGGGCCGCACGCTTTGTCACCTTCACGCTTGCGCCGACCTCCGACGCCATGATGCCCGCGAGGTGGACGACCTCGAGCGTGTGCTTGAGGACGTTCTGGCCGTAGCTCGTGCGATAGCGCAGGCGCCCGAGGATCTTCACGAGCTCCTCGTGGAACTCCCCGCAATTGGCCTCGAAGACCCCCTGTTGCCCGGCCTGTACGATCGAGTCCTCGATCTCGGCTTTCGACGCGTAGTACATGTCCTCGATGCGCGCGGGATGAATCCGGCCGTCCTCGATCAGCTTCGTCAGCGTGAGTCTGGCGACCTCGCGCCGGATGCCGTCGAACGAGGAAAGAACGACTGCCTGCGGCGTGTCGTCGATGATGAAGTCGACGCCGGTCAGATGCTCGAGGGCGCGGATGTTGCGACCCTCTCGACCGATGATGCGACCCTTCATGTCGTCGGAAGGGAGTTGGACCACGGACACAGTCGTCTCGGCGGCGTGACTCGCTGCGACGCGCTGGAGGGCGTCGGCGACGAGATTGCGCGCCCGCCTCTTGGCCTCGGTGCGCGCCTCCTCCTCGAGCTGGCGGACCCGTCGCGCGAGCTCGTGCCGGACGAGATCCTCCGAGCGTTCCAGCAGATTGAGCTTCGCCTCGTTGACGGTCATCCCCGAGATCCGCTCGAGCTCGGCGAACTGTTGCTCGCGCGCATCTTTGTGCTCTTCCTGGAGCTGCCGCAGGTGCGTCTCACGATCGGCGAGCCCTTGCTCGCGGCGCGCCATCTCCGTCAACTTCCCTTCGGTCTCCTCTTCCTTTGCGAGCACGCGCTCTTCGACCTTGACGATCCGGCTGCGGTGCTCTGCAACTTCGTGGTCGATCTCCGCACGCAGCGTGACCGCCTCTTCGCGGGCGGTGATCTGTGCCTCCCGCCGAAGGGTCTCCGCTTCGCGCTGGGCGTCCTCGATCACCTGCTTCCGTTGGTGCTGGGCTGCGCCGAGGCGCGACTTGCCGAGCGCGCCGACCGCGACTGCCCCTCCCAATCCCCCGGCGACGAGGCCGATCAGAATCCCGATGGCGACCTGCATTGGCTCAGCTCCTGGGTCGGTTGTCCGTCGCTACGGCGGCGCCCACCCGGCAGTCCGGCCGGCACGGGAGATCCCGAATCGGTGAAACGAGCCGACACCGCGGCTCGGAAAGCGGTTCCCTAGATCGCCGCTGTCAAGAGCCTTTCGGTGTCTGACTGGTCGGAGATTGACATGAATTTCGGAGGTGCAGTTGCGATTCGGAAAACGTTCCTATGCAGGCAAAACGTCGGATAAGGCATCTGCATCCTACCCCCGTTCAGGGGTCGGGCGCAAAGTCGGCGCAGGCCGCGGCTTCCACCGCCTCCTCGCCGAAGCCCTTCGAAGCCAGGTAGCGCGCCGTGCTCAGGCCCGGTCCGCGGCGCTCGACGAGACGCCGGGCCCTTGCGGTTTCGGCATCCAGGCTCTCGAGCGCCCTCTGGATCGGCTCGGGGCCGACCCCCTGCTGCTCGAGGTCGTGCCGGATAGCCGCATCGCCGTAGCCCCGCTCCGCGAGGCTGTCGGCGCGGGCCCGCGCAAAGCGGGCGTCGTCGACAAGCCCGGCGCGAGAGAGAACGGCGAGCGACTCCTGCACCGCAGCCGGAGCCACCGAGGCCCGGGCCAACCGCTCGGCGATCCCCCGCTCCGAGAGATCCCGCCGCCTCAGCGCGCGGCCGGCGACGGCGAGCGCTTCCGCGCGCCGGAGCTCGTGCCGCAGCAGGCGCAGGGCCGGGCGGTCGAGGGCACGCCCTTCCGCGAGCCCGGCGCGCGCCACGACGTCCACAGGCAGCGTGCGCCACGGCGCGCCGTCCAGTTCGACGCCCACGCGGCCGCGCCGGTCGTCGCGCAGCCGGGTGACCGTCGGCACAGGGGGCACTACTTCGAAGCGGCCTTCTCGATCCGGGCTTTCTGGTCTCCCTTGACCTGGCCGTTCTGCTCGGCGGCGTCTGCAGCTACCGGGAGCAGTCGCGCCGACACAACCTGCTCGGGACCGACCTCGGCCTGGATGCGGGCGAGGATTCCCTGGCAGACATCCGGATGCTCACGCAGGAACGCGGTCGCGTTTTGGCGTCCCTGGCCGAGCCGCTCGTCCCCGAAGCTGAAGTACGACCCCGACTTCGTCACGACCTTGCGCTCGAGCCCGGCGTCGAGCACCGTGCCCTCCCACGAGATGCCCGTGCCGTAGATGATGTCGAACTCGGCCTGCTTGAACGGAGGTGCGACCTTGTTCTTCACCACCTTCACGCGCACGCGGTTGCCGATCGCCTCGACGCCTTCCTTCAACGTCTCGATGCGGCGGATGTCGAGGCGCACCGAGGAGTAGAACTTCAGCGCGCGGCCGCCCGGCGTCGTCTCCGGGTTGCCGAACATCACGCCGATCTTCTCGCGCAACTGGTTCGTGAAGAGGCAGATCGTGTCTGTGCGGTTCAGCGTGCCGGCGAGCTTGCGCAGCGCCTGTGACATCAGTCGCGCCTGGAGGCCGACGTGCGTGTCGCCCATCTCGCCCTCGATCTCAGCCTTCGGTGTGAGTGCGGCGACGGAGTCGATCGCGACGACATCAAGCGCGCCCGAGCGCACCAGCAGCTCGGCGATCTCGAGCGCCTGTTCTCCGGTGTCCGGCTGCGA
>JBGPYI010000038.1:0-11649 GCA_041493175.1 Gaiellaceae bacterium
CGCGGCTGGCGGGGTGGAACCAGAGACCCTCGGCTGTGGAGCCGGAAGGTGGGGCAGGGCGCATTGGTTGGAAGGGCACACAGCCCGGCGCGACGGAAGTAGCAGTCGTCGCACGTCAGTTGGTCCCGCTTGCTCAAATTTCTCCCCTGCCTAGAGATTAGGGCCGCAGCAACAAGCGCTGATACTACGAGGCGGCTCGCGCAGGGAAGGGTTGTCGCACATGAAAACTAAGCACTTTCCGGCTGTTTCGATCTTGCCGAAAACTGCTCGGTTCTAGGTCTTGCGCGGCAATGTTGCCAGCGCCTGCAACGCCTGTTGAAAACTCTTCACAGGGATGATCCGAAGCCCATGCGCGTAGCGCTTCGCTTCGCGGGCGTTGTCCCCATCGACCGGCACCAGGAAGACGTCGACGTGCGATTTTCGAGCGCCGATGGTCTTCTGCTTGATGCCGCCGATCCTGGTCACCGATCCGTCGAGCTGCATCTCGCCGGTCGCGGCGATCTTGAAGCCGTGATCGACGTCGCGTCCCTTCTTCTCCAGCAGTTCGAGCGCAAACGCGAGCCCGGCCGAGGGGCCGCCGACCTTGCGGAGGTTGAACTCGATCGGGAAGGGCAGCTGAACGTGCAGGGCCTGGATCGGCAAGACGCCGATGATCGCCCGCTTCGAATCCTGGCTGTCGGCGATCGTTCGGATGGAGAACGTGAGCTTCTTGTCGCCGCGCCGGACCACGATCTTGACCGCGTCCCCAGGCTTGAGGTGACCAGACACGTCAGCAAGATCGGTGCGCGTGCGCACCGGCTTCCCGTTCGCCGCGACGATGACATCGCCGGGCCGCAGCACGCCGGCGGCATGTGAGCCCGAGGTCACGGCAACGACGCGGACGCCGTCGGGGCGGATGGGTACGCGATAACCAAGCTGGCGCAGGGCGACGACGGAAGCGACCGCCTGGGAGACCTTCATGGTCGCAAGGTCGAGCTTGAAGCGTTCCTGATCCGAGATTCCCGGCTCGACGATCTGCGTGCGGTCGACCAGGTCGGAGCCCTCGGGCCGAACGACCGGGACGAGCGACTCGAGCAGTGACGCCGGCCTAAGCAGAACGTCGACGTAGTAGATACCGCCCCCGTCTTGCTGCGGCTTCGCGCCCGGCACCTTCACGAGATCGGCCAGCGGATGAGCGTTGTCCGGGATCTCTAGGTAGCTGTCGCTTCCGCGCGTGACCAGGATGACGAGCGTCGCGACCAGCACGATGAGCCCAGCCGAGGCGAGCCGGAGCGGCGACAGCACCCGGCCGAGCACGTACTAGAACAGGCCCCGGGAAAGGCCGCCGTCGACGACCACCGTTGTTCCGGTCACATAACGGGCGCGGTCGGAGGCGAGGAAGCACGCGACGTCGCCGAACTCCTGCGGGGTGCCCCAGCGTCCCACCGGGATGGCTTTCAGGTCGGCTTCGGTCGGTCCTTCCGGGTACAGCTGCGCGAGTCGCGCGGTCTCGATCCGGCCCGGCGCGACGCAATTCACCGTGACGCCGCGAGGGCCGAGCTCGCTGGAGAGCGTCTTCGCCCATCCGGTGACACCGGGCCGCACGGCGTTGCTCAGCGCGAGATGGCCGGACGGCTCTCTCGCAGCAACCGAAGTGAAGATGAGGATGCGGCCGCCCGGGCTCTGAACCAGATGGGGCAGGCAGAGATCGACCAGGCGCAAGGCCGGGAAGAAGAGCAGCTCGACGGCTTCCTCGAGCGACTCGGCGCTCATCCCGACAGCCGGCCCGGGCGGCGGACCGCCGCTGTTCCAGACGAGGATGTCCATGCCGCCGAACGCGGCGACCGTTTGTCGCACGACGGCCTCGAGATCGCGCGGGTTCGTGACGTCGCCGCGAACGGCGAGCGCGCCGATTCGGTCAGCCTCGCGCTGGAGCACGTCGCGTCGCCGCGCGAACATGGTCACGTTCGCGCCTTCGGCCGCCAGCGCCTCGGCCGTCGCCAGGCCGAGGCCGGAGGACGCGCCGCTGACGATCGCAGTCCGGCCTTTGAGACCGAGATCCATGACTACGAAGTGAGCAGGTCGACGACTTCGCGCACGGCGCCGGCCGACTCGTTCAGCATTGCCTGCTCGTCCTCGCTCAGGTCGAGCTCGTAGATCTCCTCGATGCCACCGGATCCGAGCTTGACCGGCACGCCCATGTAGAGGCCGTCGATGCCGTACTCGCCCTCGAGATAGGCGGTGCAGGGAAGCACGCGCTTCTCGTCGAGCATGATCGAGTCGACCATCTGCGCGGCGGCTGCGCCCGGCGCGTACCAGGCGGACGTCCCGAGCAGCTCGACGAGCTCTCCGCCGCCTTTTGCGGTGCGCTGCACCATTGCGTCAATGTCGGCTTCGCCGACGAGCTCTCGCAGTGGGATTCCGCCGACCGTGGTCGCGCTGACGACCGGAACCATCTGGTCGCCGTGCCCGCCGAGGACCATGGCGGTGACGTCTTTGACGGAAGCCTGCACCTCCCAGGCGATGAAGGTCGAGAAACGTGCGGTGTCGAGGATCCCCGCCATCCCGAACACCCGCTCCTTCGGCCGGCCGGAGACGTGCTTCGCGACGTGACACATCGCATCGAGCGGGTTGGAGACGACGATGAGGATCGCGTCGGGGCTCTTCGCGATCGCCTTCTCGGTGACGTCCTTGACGATCTTCTCGTTCGTCGCGACGAGGTCGTCGCGGCTCATTCCGGGCGAGCGCGGCAGACCGGCCGTGATGACGACGACGTCGGAGCCCGCAGTCTCGTCGTAGCCGTTCGACCCGCGCACCCGCGGCTCGTACCCAAGCACCGCGCCCATCTGGTTGATGTCCAGTGCCTTGCCCTGCGGAAGGCCTTCCTTGATGTCGACGAGGACGACGTCCGCGTAGTCGTGCGCGGCGAGGACCTGCGCGCACGTCGCGCCGACGTTCCCTGCGCCGACGACGGTCACCTTGCGTCTCATACGCGCACTCCTAGCTTCTCGATGATCGCATCGGCGACCTGGCTCGTGCCGACGGCACTCGGGTCGGAGCGCGTCGGCTTCATGTCGTAGGTCACGCTCTTGCCCTCCCGGATGACCTCGGCGATCGCACGCTCGAGGTTGTCTGCGGCCTCCCGCTCGTCGAGGTGACGAAGCATCAGCATTCCGGAGAGCATTTGCGCCATCGGGTTGACCTTGTTCTGGCCTGCGTATTTCGGTGCGGAGCCGTGCGTCGGCTCGAAGATCGCGATGCCCTCGCCGAAGTTCCCGCCGGGAGCGAGCCCGAGCCCGCCGATCATTCCGGCGCAGAGATCGGAGAGGACATCGCCGTACAGGTTCGGCAGCACGAGCACGTCGTACTCCTCAGGGCGCTGGACGAGCTGCATGCACATGTTGTCCACGATGCGGTCGTTGAACTCGATGTCGTCGTTCTCGGCGGCGACCTCCTGCGCCACGCGGAGGAACAGCCCATCGGAGAACTTCATGATGTTGGCCTTGTGCACGGCCGTGACCTTGCGGCGACCGTTTCGGCGCGCATAGTCGAAGGCGAACTGGACGATCCGCCGCGTTCCGGTCACGGAGATCGGCTTGATCGAGATGCCGGCGTCCTCGTGCGCGAGGTGGCCGCCGTGCGCCTTGATCCACTCGATCAGCTCGCTCGCCGCTTCGGAGCCTTCCTCGTACTCGATCCCGGCGTAGAGGTCCTCGGTGTTCTCGCGGATGATGATCAGGTCGACGTCGTCGAAGCGGGTGCGCACGCCGGGATAGGTCTTGCAGGGCCGCACCTGGCCGTAGAGGTCGAGGCTCGCGCGCAGCGCGACGTTGACTGACCGGAAGCCGCCGCCGATCGGGGTCGTGATCGGGCCTTTGATCGCCACCCCCGTTTCCCGGATCGCCTGGAGGACCTCGTCCGGGAGCGGATTGCCGCCGTATTTCTCCATCACGTCGGCTCCGGCTTCCCGGACGTCCCACTCGAATTCGACACCCGTCGCCTCGAGGACCCGGCGTGTCGCCTCGGTCAACTCGGGCCCGGTGCCGTCCCCAGGAATGAGCGTCACTCTGTGTGCCACGGCGCCGGACTCTAGCGGCGGGCGATAGAGTCCGGCGCCGCATGTCACTGGTGGAGGCAGCAGCCAAGGCCGACGAGCTCGCGCAGTCGGGTGCCGAGCGTGAGCTGGCAGCGCTGCGCAAGCAATGGGAGGACGAGCTCGAGGCTGCGGCCCGGAGCGGCGATTATCGGGAGCGCGCAGTTGCGTATCGGGCGATCGGCCAGTTCCGCTTCCGCCAGAAGCTCGAGCTCCTTCGACGCGGGCTCGACGACGAGAGCCCCGCGGCGCGCGGTTCCGCACTCCTCTCCGCGCAGCTCCTGTCGAAGGACAGCCCGAGCGTCGTCAACGCGATCCGGCCCATCCTGCACACGATCGTGTCCACGGACGCAAATCAAGCCGTGCGCCGTCTTGCGGTTGTCTGTCTCCGGAACGGATCGGCCCAGCGCGAGACGATTGTCCTCCTGAACGGGCTGGCGGAGGACGACGAACAGGAAACAGAGCTACGCAACGCGGCTCGGACAGTTGCAGCTGACCTGAAGAAGCGGGCGGGACCGAAGTCCTAGGCTCCTTACTTCGTTTTTCTGCGCGCATGCGGATGCGCTTGGAAATACAACTCGCGACGGCGCCGGTCGGATACGTGCGTGTACAGCTCGGTCGTCGCAAGATCCGCGTGCCCGAGCATCTCCTGGACCGAACGTAGGTCGGCCCCGCCCTCGAGCAGATGCGTGGCGAAGGAATGACGGAGCAGGTGCGGATGGACCCTTTCCGGCTCCAGCCCGGCCTTGGCCGCCAGCTTGCGCAGGATCAGGAAGGCGCCTGCACGCGTGAGGCCGCCGCCCTTCGCGTTGAGGAAGAGCTCGGGGCGGTGCCGCACATCCAGGAACGGGCGTCCCCGTCCCTGGTAACGCCGCAGTGCCTGCGCAGCCTGCCGGCCGATCGGCACGATCCGTTCCTTCGAGCCCTTGCCGATGCAGCGGACGATGCGCGCGTCGAGGTCGACGCTCGACTTCTGCAGACCGACGGCCTCGCTGACCCTCAGGCCCGCGCCGTACAGGAGCTCGACGAGAGCGCGGTCGCGCAGAGCGCGCGGCGTCGTCCCGTTCGCCGCTTCGACAAGCCGCTCGGCTTCCGCCGGGGAGAGCGTGCGCGGCAGCGTGCGCCGACGTCGCGGCAGGTCGAGCTCGGCCGCGGGATTGTCGGCGCGTGCGCCGAGCAGCACCTGGTGGCGGAAGAAGGAGCGGATCGCGGCCACCCGCCGCGCGATCGTCGACGGCGACAGACCGGCGGCGCGCAGCTCGGCGATGTACTGCTCGAGTTGCTCCGTCGTGATCCGGCCGACGGGCCGGTCGAGCCAGGCCGCCAGTGCGGAGAGGTCGCGGCGATACGCGTCCACCGTCTTCGGCGCGCGGCGAGTCCCGAGCAGCGCGAGAAAGCCTTCGACTTCGGGATCGAGCGCAGAAGGTTCCACCGCGCCACGGTTTCGTGACGAGTGCTGAATCGCCTGCCCGTGGCCAGTTTGCACGCAGGGGCATTCGAACGAGATCGCGGCCGTTCTTACGCCGCTTTCCCGCCTTGAACGCGGAAACGATGGACGAAACTGTCGCCAGCCGCCAGGTCTGTGGAAGAAAAGTCCCACTTTCGTTGCAGAGGACATGTCCACGCTCGGCTAAAAGACACGCCCGCGGGAGCCATGCCGGGGACAGTCCCCGGCATGTCCCGACGTGGTTCCCGCCTTTCGGCTGCCGGCCCGTCAGGAGCGGGGGTGCGCCTTGTCGTAGACGCGGCGCAGGCGGCGGCCGTCTACATGGCTGTACAGCTGCGTGGTCGAGAGGGAGCTGTGGCCGAGCAGATCCTGGATCGTGCGCAGGTCGGCGCCACCCTCCAGCAGATGGGTTGCGAACGCATGGCGCAGCCGGTGCGGATGCGCGAACACGCGGCGCAGCGTCGACGTGTCGAGGCGACGTCCGCGTGCAGAGAGGAAGAGCGCGTTCTCTGCGCCCGCTGCCAGTTGGGAACGCGCTTCGTGCAGGTAGTGCGCTAGCAAGTGGCCGGCCTCTTCCCCGAGCGGGACGATCCGTTCCTTGCCGCCCTTGCCGCGCACGTGCAGCTGCTCGCGGTCGAAGTCAACGTCGGCGAGGTCGAGCCCGACCGCCTCCGCGCTGCGCAGCCCTGCCGAGTAGACGAGCTCGACGAGGGCGCGATTGCGCAACGGCAGCGGCCCGTCGCCCACCAGCGCTTCCAAAGCGGCCTCGACTTCTGCAGTCTTCGGCGTGTCGGGAAGCCGCCTCGGGCGCCGCGGCGCCAACGAGGTGTCCGGGACATTCGTTGGCCCGAGCGTGAACCGGAGGAAGCTGCGGATCGCCGCGATCTTCCGCGCGATCGTGGCCGGCGCAAGCTTCCGCGGACGCGCACGCCCGAGCTCGGCCGCGTAGTCCGTGAGCACCCTCACGTCCACGTCACCGACGCCGAGGTTCCGTCGTTCCAGCCAGCGTGCGAACTCCTCGACATCGTGGCGATAGGAACGCCGGGTCCCCTCGCCCAGCGCGGGCGAGTTGAGGAAACGTTCGATCGCCTGCATAGTCTTCATGCAGAGCCATTCGCGGCCCAGCTAGCATCGCCTCCCCATGGCTTCACGTCTCGAACGCCTCGCCGACCTGATCGTCAATTTCGGCGCCAACGTGCAGAAGGGCCAGATCCTCGACGTCGGCTCCGGGCTCGGGAAGGAGGAGCTCACGCGCGCCATCACAGCGAGCGCGTACAAGCGCGGCGCCAAATTCGTCGACGTTCACTATTGGGATCCGCATCTCAAGCGGGAGCGCGTGCAGTACGCGCCCGACGACGTGCTCGACTTCGTCCCGCCCTGGTACGGCGAACGAACACTGCAGCTCGGCGAGGAGCGCGGCGCGACGATCTCCCTCAGCGGCCCGATCGAGCCTCACCTCTTCGACGATCTGGATCCGAAGCGGCTCGGCCGCGACGTCTTTCCGCGTGTGAAGGAATGGACGACGGTCATCAACGAGCGCACGGTCAACTGGTGCGTGGCGCCCGGGCCGTCCGTCAAATGGGCTCAGCTCGTCTATCCGGATCTCGAGCCTCAGGCGGCGCTCGACAAGCTCTGGGACCAGGTGGTTCACATCTGCCGCCTGGACGAAGACGATCCCGAGGCCGCCTGGCGGGAACGAAGCAGCGTCCTGAAGGGGGTGGCGCAGCGTCTGACCGAACTGCATTTCGACGCGATCCACCTCGAAGGGCCGGGGACCGACCTGACGGTCGGACTGCTGCCGACCTCGCGCTGGATCGGCGGGGGAGACGCGACGATCGACGGGATTCCCCACATGGCGAACCTTCCGACCGAGGAGGTCTTCACGTCGCCCGATCCCGAGCGCACCGAAGGAATCGTCCGTGCGACGAAGCCGCTCACCACGCAGGGCCGGATCATCGACGGGCTCACCGTGCGTTTCGAAGGCGGTCGTGCGGCGCAGATCGAAGCGGAGTCCGGGGCCGAAACGCTGCGCGCGCTCGTCGACCGAGAGGGGCGCATCGGTCCTCTCAACACGGTCTTCTACGACACGCTCCTCGACGAGAATGCCTCGAGCCACATCGCACTCGGCTCGGCCTATGACTCGGCAGTGGGCGACGAGGATCGCGAGCGGCTGAACCGCTCCAGCATCCACGTCGACTTCATGATCGGCTCGCCCGAGGTCGACGTGACTGGAATCACACGTGACGGCGAGCGCGTTCCCGTTCTCCGCGATTCAACCTGGCAGATCTAGTCTCGCTCGCCGGGGAGCAGCGAGAACATCACGAAGTCGACGCGGCGCTGCTGCCGCGGGTTGAAGTGCACCGACCGGAGCACCCCTTCCCGCGTGAAACCTGCTTTCTCGGCCACGCGCTGAGACGCGACGTTGTCTGCATCTGCACGCAGCTGCAGGCGCTCGCAGTCCAGCTCCAGGAAAGCCCAGCGTGAGACGAGGCAGACCGCGCGGGCCGTCAGTCCGCGGCCTCGCGCTTCGGAACGCAACCAGTAGCCCACCTCGCCGACGCGCTCCTCGCCGACCCAACCGAAACCCACGCCCCCGAGGACATCTCCGGTCTCCGAGTCCGTGACGGCAAAGGGTGCAGAGGTTCCCGTGCGCCAGAAGGAGGAGGCCTGCTCGACCCACGTATGCGCTTCCGCACCGAGATACGGCTGCGGGATCGCGTCCATCCAGCGGGTGATCTCCTCGTCGGCGTCGATGCACTCGACGAGCGCGGGCACGTCTCGCTCGTCCCAGGGCCGCAGTGTCACGACTCCGTCCGTCAGAGGTGGATCGGGCGCGGCGATCATGCCGCCGAGGCTAGCTGGCTGCAGCGACGATCTCGGCGGAGAGACTCCCGAACTCTCCGAGAAACTCGGCGCGCTCTCTCTTCAACCGTTCCACGTGCGAGCGGTACTCGTCCGCACGGCCCGTTCGCTCGTAGAGCTTGCGCGGCTGCAGCACCTCCACGTCGTCGATGCCCGGAACGGACGACGCTACGAGATAGCCGAAATCGGGATCGCGCTCCCACTCGATCGTGCTTTCGGCGATGCCCTTCACGATCGCGGACGAGTGCTTGATGCGCACCTTCTTCGAGCGCTCGTCCTCTTCGGGACCGCCCACGCGTCCGGTGCTCATGAGATACACCTCGAGCGGGTGCTCCTCGAGCAACTCGAGGAAGCGGTTCCCCTGCAGGTCGTGCAGCATGGGGAAGAACGGGTTCGTCCCAGGCACGCGCAGTGACTTGCCGGCTTCATCCGCGCCGCCCGCTGCAGTGCCTTTCGTCTCGCCGAGCATGAAATAGGCGGCCGCCTGCGGCCCTTCCAACTTCGCGACCGCGGGGATGACGTTCTCGTTGCGGTTGAGGATCAGCAGAAAATGGGCTTCCTCGATCTCGCGGTCGGCCGCGGACTCGATCAAGCCGAACGGAAATGTTGCGCGTCCGTTCTGCGTGTAGCTCTCGTCATAGAAATCGACCTCGTCTCCCTTCTGGGAGACGTTCTCGAGAAACGAGTCCGGTTGCGTGATCGCGCCGTAGATCGCCGGCTCGTCTTCCGGATTGAGCCCGTAGGTCTTGGCAAAACAGCCGTTCTCGGTCACGTAGACGCGGCCGTCGGGCATCCACGCCACGAAGTCGTCCTGCACAGGGAGCGAGCCGTTCTGCTTCGTGAACGTCGTCGTCGTCTTGCCCGTCCCGGAGAGGCCCACCGCCAGGCAGACCTTGTCGCCGTCGCGCGTCGGGATGATCTTGCAGCCGGCGTGGAGTGGGAGGCCGCCCTGGTCGTAGACGAGCTTGTTCCACATCCGCAGCCCGCCCTTCTTCGACTCGCCGAAGTAGTCCGAATTGAAGACCCGGGTCACGCCCTGCTCGAGGTCAACCATGATCAGCCGCTCATCCGGAAAGCCGTCCGCCTTCAGGTTCGGCGTGTAGATCACGGTCAGCTCGGGCTCGAAATCCTCCTCGGGCGGCCCGAAGTAGAGCTGCTGCTGCATCGCGGCGATGTTGGCGTTCGCGGCTTCGACGTAGAGGCGCGCCGGCGTGCGGAACTCCGGGTCGTTTCCGATGTAGCCGTCGATCACGACCATCTCCCGGCCGGCGATGTACTCGTCCTGTCGTTCGGCCCACTTGGCCGCGTCGTCGGTCGACAGTGCCTGGTTCTGGCCGTCCGGCTCATCCGTGACGAGGAACGTGGAGCCCTTGGAGCGCGCGAGCACCTTGGTCTGCACGTTCAGGTTCAGGTACTTCGTCGGGCGCGCGGTCGGCATCTTCGCCGTGAGCTCCTTGACTTCCCGAGGGCTGGGGTTCTCGATCACCCGTTTTGCCTGCGGCAGTCGGAACAGCATCTTCGCCACGCTGGCCAGCTCCTTCTCGACGGCTAGGACTCGGGGATCTTACCCGCGCAGTTGCAACTTTTCCCCGTGGGGGAATCCCCCAGTCGGCGGGATTAGAACCGGGTTAGCGGGCGGGTCGCCGTACCGTGGGGCTCGGGCCGACAATGAAGGCGATTCGAGGAAAGTCCAGGTGCAGGCTCCCTAGGCGAAGGCAAGCGGCGGGTCCCGCCAGAGATCCGCCGCTTTCTCGCAACCGGCGTCACGAGGCCGCCGCCCAGCCTCATTCGATAGCTTCCTCCCTGGTGGAGGCCAAGCACGACGTCGTGATTGTCGGAGCCGGCTGCGCGGGAATGCGCGCGGCGATCGAGGCGCACGATGCCGGCGCCGACGTGGCCGTCGTTTCCAAGCTCCATCCGACTCGCAGCCACTCCGGTGCCGCCGAAGGCGGCATCAACGCGGCCCTCGGAAACGCAGGCGATGACAACCCGGAGACGCACGCCTACGACACCGTAAAAGGATCGGACTACCTCGGGGATCAGGACTCGATCGAGCTGTTCACGCGCGAGGCGCCCGGCGACATCTATCAGCTCGAGCACTGGGGAGCACTCTTTTCGCGGGCCGAGGACGGCAGGCTCGCGCAACGGCCTTTCGGCGCGGCGGGCTCGCCGCGCACCGTGTTCGCGGCCGACATCACCGGGCACGTGCTGATCCAGGTGCTGTACGAGCAGCTCGTGAAACGTGAGATTCACGTCTACGACGAGTACTTCGCGTGGCAGCTCGTCGTGAACGACGACCGCTGCCGGGGGGTGATCGCATGGGATCTTCTCAACGGCGGGCTGAAGACGATCGGCGCGAAGGCGGTGGTGATCGCAACGGGCGGTGCGGGGCGCTTGTACCGCACCACGACGAATGCCTACGCGTGCACGGGCGACGGCATGGCCATGGCTCTGCGCGCAGGGCTGCCGCTGAAGGACATGGAGTTCATGCAGTTCCACCCGACGACGCTGTACCCGAGCGGGATCCTCCTCACCGAGGGGATCCGGGGCGAGGGCGGTCACCTGCTCAACAGCGAGGGCGACCGGTTCATGAAGAAGTACGCCCCGAACGCGATGGAGCTCGCCTCGCGCGACGTCGTGTCGCGCTCCGAGCAGACGGAGATCGACGAAGGCCGAGGCGTCAACGGGTCGATCCTGCTCGACATGCGGCCGATCGGCGCCGAGCGCATCCTCGAGCGGCTACCGAGCTCGCGCGAGCTCGCCATGACGTTCGCGGGAGTCGATCCCATCCACGTGCCCGTGCCCGTGCGTCCCGGCGCGCACTACCACATGGGCGGCATCGACACCGACACCGACGGGCTCACGGAGATGACCGGGCTCTATGCCGCAGGCGAGGCGGCGTGCGTGTCGGTGCACGGTGCGAACCGTCTGGGCGGCAACTCGCTGATGGAGACGATCACGTTCGGCCGCCGCTCGGGCCGCGCTGCAGCGGAATGGGCGCTCGCAAACACCACCGTGACCGTGCCCGAGGCAATCGAGCGCGACGCGGAGCGCGAGCTGAAGGAGATCTTGGGCCGCACCCAAGGGGAGCGGCCGTGGAAGATCCGCGACGAGCTCGGCGTGTCGATGCTAGAGAACTTCGCTGTCTTCCGCGAGGAGCAGAAGATGGCCCGGCAGCTGGAGATCATCAGCGAGCTCCGCGAGCGCTATCCGCGTGTCGTCGTCGAGGACAAGGGCGACATCTTCAACACGGATCTGACGCAGGCGA
>JBGPYI010000031.1:0-12663 GCA_041493175.1 Gaiellaceae bacterium
GCCGGGCAGCACGTACTTCCCGGCTGCATAGATCACTCGCTCGGACTGGACAACGAGCGATTCGCAGATCAGTGAGATCCGTTCGCCTTCGACGTAGATGTCGCCGACGTAGTCGTCCGCCGCGGTGATGATGCGGCCGCCTTTGATCAGTACGGACATCGCGAATCTCCTTTCTTCGGCCTCGTTCCTACTTCCCGCCCGCGGTGACCTTGACCTTCGCCTTCTTCCACTTCTTGCCGTACACGTCGACGCCTTGCGCCTTCAATTGCGCGACGGCGGCCTTGGCGAGGTCGACCCGGTAGGCGCCAGACGGCGCCTTCGTGATCACCTTGAACTGCTGCGCGATCTTTGCCGTCCGGCTGAACGCCGCTGGATCGGCGATCCCGATGCCGAGCTTGTTCGGCCAGATCAATGCGTTGATCTCGTTCATCTGCCAGCGCTGATGTCCGCCCGGTAGCGCCGGACCGTTCTTGAGCACGATCTTGACGCAATCGCTTGCGTGGCCACGGCAGTAGATCCAGCCCTTGAAGGAAGCCGCGAGGAACTTCTTCGCGGTGGCCTGGTTCTTCTTGTCCTTGATCCAGTCGTCCCGCACGAAGATCTCGTCCTCGAGCATCGACGTGCCCGCGCCTTTCGCAGCGTTCTCCATGCTGATGACGTTCAGATCGGAGAGCTGGTAGAGCTTCCCCGTTTTCGGGTTCTTGCTCTCGAGCACCTGCGCCAGCTCGTTGTAGGTCATCGCCGCGGCGGCGTCGACGTCGCGGTTGAGGAACAGATCCATGTTGAACGGCTGGTTGACGATCGTGACGTCACTCTTGTTCTTCGGATCCATGCCGTTCTTGACGAGCGCCGCGTACAATTCGTTCTCGTTCCCACAGCACCAGACCCCGACCTTCTTGCCGCGCATCTTCGCGATCGTCGTGATGCCGCTGTCCTTCCAGGTGAGCTCGGTCATGCCGCTCTTCGAGAACACCTGCGCGATTTGCGTGATCTTCTTGCCGCCGTCGCGGAACGACAACATGCTCGGCACCCAGTCGATACCGAACTCCGCCTGCTTGCCGAGCACGACCTGCTCGGGCGTGATGGTCGGGCCGCCGACCTTGAGGTTCACGTCGAGCCCGGCCTGCGAGTAGTACCCCTTCGCTTTCGCGGCGTAGTAGCCCGCGAACTGCGCTTGCGTGACCCACTTGAGCTGCAGGGTCACCTTGGTTGCTTTCGTGCTCGTCGCCAGCTGGGCTCGGGCGGCTGCCCCTCCCGCCACGGCCAGGCATGCGAGCACTGCGATTCCCACGACCCACCTGTGCTTCATCCGGTTTCCTCCTCTAGTCCGACGTTCCGCCATTCTCTCCTAGTAGAGGCCTGATGTCATTCCGTCTGGAAGGCCCGCGCGGAGGGGTGCCAGCTCGTCGCCAGCCGTTCCGCCAGAGCCACCACGGCGTAGAACACGATCCCGAGCAGGCTGGCCATCACGATTCCGGCCCAGGCGTCCGTGAAGTTGCCGTACGACGAATCGTTGAGGATCTTCACCCCGAGCGCCTCGATCGGCCCGCCGAAATACTCGCCGACGATCGCGCCGATCATCGAGAGAACGGTCGCGATCTTCAATCCTGTGAACATGTGCGGGAGCGAATTTGGAATCCGGACGCGCCAAAACGTGGAGAGCCGTCCCGCCGCGTAGGACTGCATCAGCTCGATCGACGACGGATGGACGGAGGTCAGCCCGCGCAGCGTGTTGATCATCACCGGGAAGAAGCAGAGCACTGCGGCGATCGCCATCTTCGAGAACGGATTCAGCAAGCCGAACCAGTTGTTCATGATCGGGGCGAACGCGATGATCGGGATCGCGTTGGCGGCGACCGCGTAGGGCATGAAAGCGCCGGCGAGCGGCCGCCACGCGGCGAAGAACAGCGCGACCAGGACGCCGAGGCCCGACCCGAGGGCATAACCGCCGAGCGCCTCCTTGAACGTGTAGATCCCCTGGCTCCAGAGTGCGCTCTTCTGCGTCCAGAACGCCTCGCCGATCGCCGTCGGCTTCGGCAGGAGGAACTCCTGGACGTGAAACGCCGCGACGAGGCCCTGCCAGGCTCCGATGCCGATCGCGAACACCGCCAGCGGCGGGATCCAGTCGAGCGCTGTCCGGCCGATTCGCCGGCCGACGCTCCCTGGAACAGGCTGGACGATCGTGCTCATGACGAATCCTTCACGAGGGCGGGCTCCTGGGTCTCGCCGAGCGGCGCGCCTGCCGCTGCCAGCCCCTCGCGTACCTGCGTGACGAGCTCGAAGAAGCGTGACTCCTCTCGTGTCGTGCTGGTGCGCGGTTGCGGCAGGTCGACGTCGACGACGCCCGCGACGCGTCCCGGCCGCGACGACATGACGACGACCCGCGTCGAGAGGAACACCGCCTCGGGAATCGAGTGCGTCACGAAGACGACCGTCGAGCTCGTTTCCTGCCAGATCCGCAGCAGCTCGGTGTTGAGCCGCTCGCGCGTCATCTCGTCGAGGGCGCCGAACGGCTCGTCCATCAGGAGCAAAGTCGGTGAGAACGAGAGCGCGCGTGCGATCGAGACGCGCTGCTGCATGCCGCCGGAGAGCTGCCAGGGGTGATGGCTCTCGAACCCGGTGAGCTCGACGAGCTCCATCATGTCCTTGACCCGGGCGTTCCGGCGGCCCCGGCTCCAGCGCAGGAGCTCGAGGGGAAGCGAGATGTTCTTCGCCACCGTCCGCCAGTCGTAGAGGACAGCGTCCTGGAAGACGATCCCGTAGTCGTGATCGCGTCGCGCGCGTTCCGCGGGCTTCCCGTTGACCTCGGCGGTCCCGGCGGTCGGTTTGGTCAGGTCGCCGATGATCCGCAGTAGCGTCGACTTGCCGCAACCGGATGGCCCGATCAGGGAGACGAACTCGCCCGGCTCGACATCGAGGTCGATCCCGTCCAGTGCAGTCACGCCGGCCCTGAACTGCTTCGAGACTCCTTTGAGCGAGACCGCCTTCATGCCACGTCGTCGCGACCCTGCGGGTCGCTCCCGCGGGGGAAACCATGTTTCCCCCGCGAGCCCCCTTCTTTAGGGATCGCCTCAGCACCCGCGCCGCTGAGATCGCCGCGTGCGCCGAAGAGAAAGAGTGGGGAAACCTCCTGGTTTCCCCCGAGCCCCTTCCACACGTCGCATTTCATGCGACGTGCTCCGGCGCGCGCTTGAGGATGAGCCGCTCCAGAACAACGACCGCGAGAAAGAACGTGATGCCGAGGAGCGCGCAGGCGATGATCGTCGCCCAGAGATTCGCGGGCTGGGTCGAGTAGTACTGGTTGAAGTTCACGATCGCGTAGCCGAGCCCGCCCTGGAGGGACGCGGGAGTCTCCCCGATGATGGCGCCGATCACGCTCGCCGTCGCCGAAATCTTCAGCGCGGAGAAGACGTAGGGCAACGAGGCGGGCACGCGGAGGCGCCAGAGAATCTTCCAGTGTCCTGCGGCGTACGAGCGCATCAGTTCCAGCGCGCGCGGGTCGGGCGAGTGCAGGCCGCGAAGGGTGTTGATCGCCACTGGGAAGAACGTCAGGTACGCGGCGATCACTGCGACCGCGACCCACGGGTTGACGCCTTTCGTCCCGAGCCCGAGAACCACCATCGGCGCGATCGCGAGAATCGGCACGGTTTGAGACACGACGATGTACGGCAGGAGGCCACGACGCAGCAGGGTTGAGTGTGCGAGGACGACGGCGAGCAGGAAGCCGATCACCGCACCTAGTGCAAAGCCCGCGAGCGCCTCCTTGCCGGTGAAGAGCGCGTAGTGCCAGAGGTAGTGCCGCAGCGGCGGCCCGTCCGGCTGCAACGGCTGTCCGAACGCGTGCCAGATCTTGCTGAGGTGCGGCATGTTCGTGTCGTTGACCCTGAACGGCCACGTCCACTGCCCACGTATGCCGAGCCAGCGGTAGCCCTCCCAGAGCCCCCAGAGCGCCGCGAGGCCGACGGGCAGGAGCAGTGCGCGTGCGGCAGCACGCGGCAGTGCGCCGACGATCCCTCTCCTCGAAGGCTCGACCGCGATCGCGGACATCGAGCGATGCTTACCACACTCCCAGCCGGGAAAGTTAGAGTCGCCGCGTGCCGCTGCAGCCCCGCCGTACCGTCGACGAGCTTCGTGAGCTCCAGGAGCTGACCGGGGACGAGAACGGCGCGCAGCGGGTCGCGTGGACGGAGACCTGGGAACGAGCGCGCGCGTGGCTGCGCGGGAAGGTGGCCGCGACCGGGGCGGAGGAGACCGTTGACGCGGCGGGCAACCAGTGGTTTACCTTGCGCGGCGCCTCCGACCAGGCCGTGCTCATCGGCGGCCACATCGACTCCGTGCCGAACGGAGGCTGGCTCGACGGCGCCCTGAACGTCGTGGCCGGGGTCGAGGTGCTGCGCGAAATCGCTGAGGCGGGGACACCGCCGGTCACCGTGCGCCTTGTCAATTGGGCCGACGAGGAAGGCGCCCGGTTCGGCCGCTCGCTCTTCGGCTCGTCCGCCGCCGCCGGCTCGATGGCCGACCAGGACGAGCTCCGGGCGCGCAAGGACGCCGGCGGGATCGCGCTGCCGGACGCGCTACGCGAACACGGTGTCGACCTCGACTCGGCGCTCGACGCGCGGAGCGAGCTCGTCGGCGCCGCCGCCTACCTCGAGCTCCACATCGAGCAGGGGCCGGTGCTCGAGTCGCTGGATCTGCCCCTCGGCGTCGTGCTGGGGACGTTCGGCGTCGAGCGCCACCAGGTCACCTTCCGCGGCCAGGCTGCTCACGCCGGCTCGACACCGATGGACAAGCGCCGCGACGCACTCGCAGGCGCTGCCCGACTGGAGCTCGAGATCCGCGAGATCGCGAAGCGGACGGGGGAGGGCGCCGTCTGCACGATGGGTGGCGTCGTGACGAAGCCGGGCATCGTCACGTCGGTGGTCGAGACCGCGGAATGCCTCCTCGACCAGCGGCATCTCGACGCGGCCAAGCTCGCCGGCATGCTCGACGAGGCGAAGCGCGCGTCCGAGCAGTACGCGCGCGACGAGGACATCGAGGTCGAGTGGCAGCGGATCTGGAACATCGAGCCGATCCTCTTCGACGACGGCCTGATCGAGCTCGCAGACGAATCGATCAGGGAGGTGACGAGCGCCTCGCATCGCCTGCCGAGCGGGCCGCTCCACGATGCAGCAGAGGTGGCGCGCGCCGGCGTGCCCACGGTGATGCTGTTCGTGCAGTCACTGCGCGGCCTCTCACACACGAAACTGGAGGACACGAAGGAGGAGCACCTCGAGCTCGCAGTGCAGGCGCTCGACACGCTCGCGTCGAAGACGATCGAGCGAGTCGCGGCGGGCTTCGGATAAAGCCGCCCTGCGGCTAGAAGAAGCGCACCAGCGCCACGCCGGCTCCGACGAGCACCATGCCGACGAGGCGGCCGGCACTCACGTGCTTCGGCTCGAAGCCAACCCAGCCGAAATGATCGACCACGACGGACGCAAGCGACTGGCCCGCGACGATCACGGCGACCAGTGCTGCGGCCCCGAGCCGCGGGGCGGCCACGATCGACCCGGCAACGTAAAAGGCGCCGAGAGCGCCGCCGAGCCAAACCCACCACGGTGCGTGACCGAGCCGGCTCAACGAGGGCAAGGGCTTGAAGATGAGCGCCGCGGCCGCGGCCAGGATGAGCGTCCCGGTCAGGAACGACACGAACGCGGCCCGCACCGGACTGTCCAACCAGGTCGCAAGCTGCGCGTTGATGCCGAACTGGAGCGGCAGTGCGACCCCGGCGGCGAAGGCGAACAGGAGGTAGGGCCACACCACTGTGCGATCCGTTTTCGCGGCGATATGCTCGTTCCCCTGCCAAGCGACCGGGGAGGATCGATGCTCAGCTTCGGCGTAACCGTTCTGCCGGACCCGCCGTACCAGCGGATGATCGAGCTCATGAAGCTCGCCGAGCAGCACGGGTTCGAGTACGCCTGGACCTACGACTCGCACATCCTCTGGGAGGAGTCCTACGCGACGCTTCCCCTGGCGGCTGCGCAGACGAGCAAGATCAAGCTCGGTCACTTCGTCACGAATCCGGGAATCCGCGACCCGACGATCACGGCGAGCTGGTACGCGACGATGCAGGACATCTCCGACGGCCGCATGGCGATGGGCATCGGCCGCGGCGACTCCTCACGCCGGGTGGTTGGCCTGCAACCCGTGAAGGTCGCGGAGTTCGAGCAGCGCTGCGCGATGATCAAGGATCTGATGAACGGCCGCTCGGTCGACTGGAACGAGAAGGAGCTCGAGCTGAAGTGGGTGCGCGAGGAGCTTCCCGACATCCCGATGTGGATCGCGGGCTACGGGCCGAAGGCGCTCGCGGTAGCAGGCCGGGTTGCCGACGGCGTCATCATCCAGCTGGCAGACCCTGTGATCATCCAGTGGATCATGGACACCGCCCGCCGTGCCGCAGAGGAGGCAGGCCGGGACCCGAGCGAGCTCAAGTGCATCGTCGGTGCGCCCAGTCACATCTCCGACGACATCGCAGACGCCCGCGAGCAGTCACGCTGGTTCCCGGCAATGGTGTCCAACCACGTCATGGATCTGATCGAGCGCTACGGCGACGACTCGGAGATCCCCCGCGAGCTCACGGACTTCGTGAAAGCGCGCAAGTTCTACGACTATAAGGACCACTCCCGCGTTGGAGCCGCGCACGGCGAGTTCGTCACCGACGAGATCGTCGACCGCTTCTGCGTGCTCGGCACCGTCGCGGACGCGACGAAGAAGCTCAAGGAGCTCGAGTCGATCGGCGTCGACCAGTTCAACGTCTACCTCATGACCCACGGGCAGGAGGAGACGCTGAAGGCGTACGGCGACGAGATCATCCCGCAGTTCTCGAGCGTCGCCGCGTAAGGCTTCCGGTGCCGACGCTCCTTGTCTTCGGAGCCCGAAACCTCGGACGCGTGCTCGCGACCGAATTTGCGGCAGACGGCTGGCGGGTGGCCGGCGTCGCGCGGAGCGAGAAGACGATTCGCGTGCTGGTCGACGACGTTCCCGACGCAGTCGGCGTGATCGCCGACGCCTCGAAGCCGAAGGACCTCGAACGCGTCTTTCGGGACGTGGGGGACGTCGATCTGATCGTGAACGCGATCACCACGAACCCCAGCTTCGGCGGGCCGATCCACGAAGCCCCGCCCGATGCGCTCGACGCCTACATCGGCGAGTTGTTGCCGGCCATCTTCAACGTCCTGCGCGTGAGTGGGCGGGTTCTCGTCGAGCGCGGCCGCGGCACCTTGATCCAGGTCACCGGCGGTTCTGCCCGACGCGGCAATCCGGGCCGAGGGCCCTGGGCGGCGGCGGCGTTCGCCACCCGCGCGCTCGTCCAGGCTCAGGCGGCGGAGCTGCGCGAGCGGGGCGTCCACGCGGCGCTGCTCATCGTCGACGCGGTGATCGAGAGCGACAAGACGGCGAAGTGGCTCGAGGAGGAGCCGCCGGAGAAATCGGCGTCGATGGCAGAGGTCGCGGCGGCGGTCAAGTACCTCCACAGCCAAAGCCCGCGCGGGTGGACGCACGAGCTGCAGTTGACACCGTCGCTCGAACGCTGGGTTCCGTAAGACACCCGGGATACCATGGCCCGCGGCACGGCGCCGTGGCCGAGTGGTTAGGCAGAGGCCTGCAAAGCCTCGTACAGCGGTTCGAATCCGCTCGGCGCCTTAAGGTCGTCAGCGCAATCCCGTTGGCGAGGACGAGCAGCCAAGTGTCCCGAACGAGGTCTCGCGCCGTCGATCGCAAATCAAGACACCAGATGGCAGTGCCGACACCCGGTGCATGCGCTTGAGGCTATCCCGGCTCGTTCGCGCCGCGGCGGCGCCCGCGCTCGTCCTCGCCCTGGCAGCAGCCTGGACGCTGCTGCGCGGGATCGACCACCGTTTCATTTCTTTCAGCGACGGGGTGTACATGTACACCGCTTCGGTCGCGGCAGGCCGTGGGCTCCATGAGCTCTACCGCGGCATCGCTCTCTCTCTGCCGCCCGGAGCGCCGATCGGCGCCACGCTGGTCTGGAAGCTCTCGCCGCACATCGAGTCGATCAGGCTCGCGCTCGCTCTGGTCAGCGGCGTCACGGCGCTGCTGACGTACCGGGTTGCGCGCACGCTTTTCGGGCTGGGCGTCGCCGCGTCGGTCGTCGCCGCGCTGCTCGCGCTCGCCGGGCCGGTGCACGCGCAATTCGTGGGCCTCGAGGGCGAAACCGTCGTCACACCGCTGGTGCTCGGGCTCGCGATCGCGCTCGAACGGCGGCGTGACCTTGCCTGTCTCGCGATCCTCGGGCTCGGCTTCCTCTTCAAGGTGACGTGGGCGCCGTTCTTCGTCGCCGCTATGGTCGCGCTCGCTTTGCGATCCGGCTGGCGTAGAGCGCTCGCGATCGGCGTGGGTGCGGTGGCCTTGTCCTTCGCCCTCTACGCGGTTGCCGTCTGGACGTTCGGCTGGTCTCCACACCAGCTCGTCGTGCAGCTTCTGGTCGCCCAGTCCCACAGCGGGTTCCAGCTCGGGGTTGCGGCAGGCATCGTGGCGGCGGTGCTGGTGATCTGGTGGCCGCTGTTGGTGTTGGCCGCGCCAGGCTGGCGGGGGGCGGGCACATCCGTCCGCCTCGTCATCGGGGCTGCCGCCGCCTGCAGTCTCTTCATGCTCAAGCAAGGAACGTTCTTCAACGTGCTCGATCCGCTCGAGCCGTTCCTCGCGGTTCTCGCGGTGACCGGTGCCTGCCATCTCTGGGAACTGAACAGGCCTCGACTGCGTGCAGTCGTCCTCCTCTGCACTCTAGGTGCCGCGCTGCACATTGCGAGCGTGACCGGCGACCCCGCGGCGCGCGCGCTGCCGCTCCCGCTCGGAGCCGCAATCGTGGACACGGACAACGAGGCGCAGGTCGACCGCGTCGCCGCTGCGGTCGCGGCGCACAGCCGGCCCGGCGAGCCCGTGCTTGTCAACCCGTTGTTCGCACTCGTCGCGCACCGCAGCGAGCCCGCACAGGCTGTGGACTGGTTCATCCTGCGCTCGCTCGAGCGTGCTTGCGCGGAGCGCATCGATCTCGACCCGCACTGCGCCGACTGGGACAGAGCAAAGGCCGGCCTCTTAGCGGTCGTCGGGGTCGACTCCAATGTCGTCAGCTTCGACCCGTCGTTTCGGCGAGACACCGGAGTCGCCTCGCTCGAGCTCATCCTGAGCATCGACGAGCCGCCGATCGAGACAGCGCTCTACGCCAGGCGCTAGCGTCATCGCGTGACCGCGGTTCCTCTACGCCGTAACCGCGACTTCGTGCTGCTGCAGATCGGGCAACTGCTGTCCAACGCGGGCACGTCGTCGACGTCGATCGCGTACCCGCTGCTGGTGCTTGCGATCACACATTCGCCTGCGAAAGCCGGAGTCGTCGGGTTCGCGCGGACTCTCGCCTGGGCAGCCTTCACACTGCCCGCCGGTTTGGCGGCCGACCGCTGGAGCCGCAGACGGCTGATGATCGCGGCCGACGGCGTGCGTGTGCTCGCGATCGGGAGCCTCGCCGCGACGATCCTGCTCGACCGAGTCCCCTTCTGGGAGGTCGTGGTCGTTGCGTTCGTCGAAGGCAGCGGCGCTGCCCTGTTCCGCGGTGCTCAACCGGGCGCGCTGCGCGCTGTCGTTCCGGCACACCAGCTCCCGGCAGCGGTGGCCACCGAGACAGGCCGGGGGGCAGCTGTCGGGCTCGCGGGACCGCCGCTCGGCGGCGTGCTCTTCGGGCTCGCCCGCGCGCTCCCGTTCGTCGTCGACGCGCTCTCGTACGCATTCTCGACCCTCTCGCTACTCGCGATGCGAACACCGTTCCAGGAGGAACGCGAGCCTTACCTCGAGTCGCTGCGGTCGCGGCTCGCCGAGGGCTTCCGCTTCGTCTGGAGCCGGCCGTTCCTACGAACGTGCGCGTTGCTCTTCGGGCTGGCGAACTTCATCGGGCCCGGCGTCCTGCTCGCGGTAGTTGTGATCGGCAAGCAGCAGGGCCTGTCCGGCGGCGAGGTCGGAGCGCTCGTCGCAGCCTTCGGCGCCTGCTTGTTGCTCGGTTCGCTTGCGTCGCCGCTCGTGCGCCGCGTGCTCCCGGTCCGGGCCGTCTTACTGCTAGAGCTCTGGACGTGGTTCGGCTGCGCGGCCTTCCTCGTCTGGCCGAGCGTCTACGTGCTGACCGCCGGGATCCTGCCCACGGCCCTCGCGATTCCGTCGACCGACTCCGTCGTCCACGGCTACCGGATCGCGATGACGCCCGACCGGCTGCTCGGCCGCGCGGAATCCGTGTGGACCATCATCGCGTTGCTGATTGCGCCGCTCGGTCCGCTCACGGCCGGCGTGTTGCTCAGTACAGCGTCGGCGCGCGCAACGATCGCCGTCTTCGCCGCGGTCGGCGTCGTGCTCGCAGTGTGGGGGACACTGAGCCCGTCGATCCGGACGGCCCCGAGCCTCGACGAGCTCCACGAGCTGCCGGGAGGCCAAGCGTCCGTCGGGCGGAAATCGACGTAGCCAGGGGGCTCCACGATCCCGGGAGCGAACTCGGCCTGCGTTTGAAAGGCTTGCGATCGTCGTCCCATGGCCGAGCAGCTCGATTTCGCCCTGATCAAACGACTCCGCGAGGTGCTGGACCGCCGGCCCGCGACGGAGACCGAACTACGCACGCTGAAGAACAAGCCGAAGGGTGGCAGCGCGCGGTCAGCGGACAGCTCGAGGCGAGCGAGCGGCGGCTGCGCCGCCTGAATGCGAATCCCGCCAGCTCCCTGGCTCAAATCGCCTCGGAATTGCGCCGAGTCGAAAGACTGCGGCCGCAGCTCGACGAGGTAGGGAGCCTGCTCGGGGATCTCGAGAACCGAGCCCGTGAGCTCCGGACCGAATGGCTGCTCTCGCAGGCGACGTCGGCGAAGGCGCCTAGCCGGCGACCAGGCGGTCGCCGACCGTAAGCCCGCGCCGGCTTGCTTCGCCGGCCGGAATCTCCAGCACGGCCTTCGCGCCGCGGCTCCCCGCGACTCGCCAGGGCTGCAGGTCGGCCGCGATCTTGACCACGCGCAGGTCGCGATCGAGGAACACGGCGTCGATCGGAAAGCGCATGAATGCCATGTGCACCGACGACGCCGGCTGCAAGAGGATTCCCTCACCGCTCGGGAGCTCGCGGCGCCCGAGCAGGCCTCGCATGCGTGTGAGCGCCGTGTCCCCCAGGACACAGCGCTCACACACAGTGCTTCCGTCTTCGCGACGAATCGCGACTTGCGCCACTAGAACCCGATATGGATGTGGTTGTAGTGGTCGGCCATCGGGAACGACGGTCCGCCCATGCCGAGCAGGGAGATGACCTGCCGCGGCATGACTTCCGCCGGCAGGAACAGGATCTCACGAACTGCGCGCTCGGTCATCCCGCCGGGCTCCTGATGGCCCTGGATCGGGGTATCACCGAGCCCTGCGATGTCGACCGCGTGCCCGGGGACGTGCGCCGAGATCACGCCCGGCCGCGCGTACAGGCGGTGGCCGGAGATCAGTGACGTCACCGTCACCTGTCCGAAGGTTTCGCGCAGGTACGCGATGACGGACAGGACGCGGACGTCGACTTTGTTCTGGACGATGTCGTTTCGGCCGGCTTCGTAGATCGAGACATTCCGGTCCGACAGGAGGCGTGTCGCGATCGACGTCTTCGCCGCCTCGAGCCCCTTGACCAGACCCTTGAGGCCAACCGCGCGGTCGAACCGGGCCAGTGCAGCGGCCCTGTCCGCGAAGCTGGTGTCGCCGGAGTACGAGACGATCCGGGCCCAGTCGCCCCTGGCGGGACCGTAAGACGCGAGCCGCGTTGCCAGCTTCCGGAGCGTGGTGCGGTCGGCCGGATCGTGGCCGGTCGCGCCGCGCGCGCGCAGGATGCCGAGCATCGTCGCCCAGTCGAGGCCGGCGCCCTTTGCACTCGCCTTCAGGTTCGAGGCGAACTTCGGCGAGAGCCGAAGCGCGGGCGGGGTCGGATCCGGGAGTTGCGAGTTGAGCCAGATCGTCGCTGCGTCGGCCGGGCCCTCGATCTCGGGCACCGGTGCCGGCTTCAGCTTCGGCAGGAGGATCGTGCGCAGCTTCGTCTTCTTCCACCCGGTGGCCTTTGTGGACGGCTTTGCCCCGCTTGTAGCGGCGGGAGCTGCAGTTGCGGCAGCTGTCGAAGCCCCTTTGAGGTTCGCCGGCGGCGTGGTGTCGTCCACCGCCGTCGCATTCGAGCTTGCGTCGGCCGGGGTCGCTGCCCCATCGGCAGCTGCCACGGTGGCGTCGGAGCTCGCATCGACTGCAGCAGCACCGGCGTCGGCAGGTGCAGCTGCCGCCGCTGACGCGTCGGTCGCAGCCGGAGTTGTTCCGGCCTCGGTCGTGGTGGTATCGCCCGCGAGCTGCTGGCTGTCTTCCCCGGTAAGAGGACTGAACTGGTTGCCCGCAACAGCTGCGAGTGACGCGCCCGCGAAGAAGATCGTGGTGAAAACGAGCGTAGTGGCGAGCCGACGCTTCCTCGACTTGGGCTCGCCGGACGTGCCCTCTGCAGGAGTCGACTGACCGCCGAACTCCCAGTTGTCTCTACGAATGAAACGTCGTGGCATTGCCATTGCTCCTTCGGTAAAGCGCCCTGGCCGCCACTTCGGGCGCGGAATCTCTGCGTTGTTCCGCAGCCGCTTACGGTTTTTTGAC
>JBGPYI010000064.1:0-9571 GCA_041493175.1 Gaiellaceae bacterium
GTTCCCGGTGAACGCGCGTCCAACCCCGACCACCAAGGCCGGAGGCTAAGGCACGCGAAAGCGGCCTTAGCCGCAGGCGAACCGATGCGGGCGCGGACGCTTCAGCGCCCGTGCCCGCACGGAAGGGAACAACCGCCAAGCGCCCACACCAAATGGAGTGCGCGGGCTCCGCCCCCGCACGTTCCCCGCGAAGCGGCGCCCCAAATCCCCGCGCGAGAGCGAAGCTTTCGCGCGGGAGTAGGCCTCGCGCGCCGCCTGGACGGCGTCGACCTCCGAGACCTCGGCGACCGGGACGTCCCACCAGCTCTCGTAGCCCGGGACTCCCTCGTAGCGGTCGACCTCGATCGCGAGGACGACGGTCGACTCCTCGCCCTTTGCCGCCTCCAGCCCGCCGCGGAGCTCGTCGATCGTTCGGCACCGGATCACCTTCGCGCCTAGCGATTCCGCATTCGCGCCGAGATCCACCGGGAGCTGCGGCGCCGGCGAGCTGTCGCTGTCCACGCCGAGCGATCCGTTCTGCCGGTAGCGGTACTGCGTCCCGAAGCCGTCTGTGCCGAGCGAGCGGGAGAGGCTGCCGATCGAGCTGAAGCCGTGGTTGTCGACGAGCACGATCGTCAGCTTCAGGCCTTCCTGGATCGACGTGACGATCTCGGTCGAAAGCATGAGATAGGAGCCGTCGCCGACCATGACGTACACCTCGCGCTCGGGCGCGGCCATCTTCACGCCCAGTCCGCCGGCGATCTCGTAGCCCATGCAGGAATAGCCGTACTCGACGTGGTAGCCCTTCGGGTCGCGCGTGCGCCAGAGCTTGTGCAGGTCGCCCGGCATGGATCCGGCAGCGCAGACGACGACGTCGGTGGGCCGCGCCGCGTCGTTGACGGCGCCGATCACTTCGCTTTGACCAGGCAATGGCTTGTGTCCCAGCGTGTAGAGGCGCGTCACCTCTTCGTCCCACTCCCTGTTCAGCCGGGCAGCCAGCTTGCGGTACTCCGGCTCGACCTGATGTCCCTCGAGCGCAGCTGCGAGCCGCGCGAGCGTGACGCGCGCGTCGGCGACGAGTGCGATTCCGTCCAGCTTCGCCGCGTCGAAGTCGGCGACGTTCACGTTGACGTAGCGCACGTCCGGATTCCGGAAGGCGGTCTTGGAGGCCGTCGTGAAGTCGGACCAGCGCGTGCCGATGCCGATCACGACGTCCGCGTCCGCAGCGATCCGGTTAGCCGCGAACGTGCCGGTCACGCCGACGGCGCCGAGCGCGGCGGGATGGTCATACGGCAGCGACCCCTTTCCCGCCTGCGTTTCCGCGACCGGAATTCCGGTCTGCTCGGCGAACCCCCGCAGGGTGTCGGTCGCCTCGGAGTAGATGACACCGCCGCCGGCGACGATCAGGGGGCGCTTCGCGCCGCGAATCAACGCGGCGGCCTCGGTCAGCAGACTCGAGTCCGGCTCCGGCCGCGGCACGTGCCAGACACGGCGCGCAAGAAACTCCTCCGGGTAGTCGTACCCCTCAGCCTGCACGTCCTGCGGGAAGGCAAGCGTGACCGCGCCGGTCTCCGCCTGGTTGACGAGCACGCGCATCGCAGCCAGCGCGGCCGGAACGAGCTGCTCGGGCCGCTCGATCCGGTCGAAGTAGCGCGACACCGGCTGCAGCGAGTCGTTGACGGAGACGTCGCCCCGCGAGGGCACCTCGAGCTGCTGCAGAACCGGATCGGGCCGACGCGAGGCGAAGACGTCGCCGGGCAGCAGCAGCACGGGCAGGCGATTCACGGTCGCGAGGGCAGCGCCCGTGACGAGGTTCGTCGCGCCCGGCCCGATCGAGGTCGTGCACGCCAAGGTCGCGAGCCGGTTCTTCATGCGCGCGAAGCCGACGGCGGTGTGCACCATCGCCTGCTCATTTCGGGCCTGGTAGTAGGTGAGCAGATCCGGGTGCTGGTAGAGCGCCTGCCCGATGCCGGCGACGTTGCCGTGGCCGAAGATGCCAAAGCACCCCTCGAAGAAACGCTGCTCCACGCCGTCTCGCTCGACGTGCTGCGCCGCGAGAAAGCGAACGAGAGCCTGGGCGGCGGTGATCCGGGCCACGGGTCAACTCTCGCAGAAGGCCGGCTAGAGAGGTACGGTCGCCCCAGGCGTTCGAAAGGAGCTTCCATGGCCGTGACGGTCCGTACTCTCGAGAACTTCATCGGCGGCGAGTGGGTCGCCTCGACCAGCGAGAGCGTCCGCGCCGTCGTCTCCCCCGTCACCGGCGAGACGCTCGCCGAGGCGCCGGACGCGAGCGCCGAGGACGTCGACCTCGCGGTGGAGGCGGCGCGGGTGGCGCAGCCGAAGTGGGCTGCCCTCTCAGCCTGGGAACGCGCGAAGATCTGCCATGCGATCGCCGACCTCATCGACGAGCGGCGCGAGGACTTCGCGCGCGAGCTCTCGCTAGAGCAGGGCAAGCCGTACGCCGCCGAGGCGCTCGGGGACATCGAAGAGACAGCGGAGAACTTCCGCATCGCAGCCGAGGACGTGAAGCGGATGGAGACGGCGATCATCCCGTCCCAGGATCCGAACAAGCGGATCCTCACCTTTCGCAAGCCGAACGGCGTCTACGCGGGCATCACCCCGTGGAACTTCCCCACGCTCATTCCGGTCGAGCTGATCGCGCCCGGCATCGCCGTCGGCAACACAATCGTGATGAAGCCGTCCGAGTGGACGCCGATCGCGATGGCCAACTTCATGCAGATCATGGCGGACGCCGGCCTGCCGGACGGTGTCGTGAACGTGGTCTACGGTGGCGGCGACGTCGGCGAGCGCCTCGTCACGCATCCGGACGTTGACTGTGTCGGCTTCGTCGGGTCGCATGGGACCGCGGAGAAGATCGTCCGCGCCGCGGGGCTCAAGCGCTCTCTGATCGAGGCGAGCGGCAACGGGCCCGTCGTCGTCTGCGAGGACGCCGACCTCGAGCGCGCCGCTCAGGGCGCCGTCTTCGGCGGCTTCTTCTGCGCGGGACAGGTGTGCTGCGCGACGGAGCGCGTCCTCGTGCACGAGGGCGTCCACGACTCCTTCCTAGACGAGGTGCTGAAGGCGGCAGCGGCCTGGCGGCTCGGCGATCCGTTCGATGACTCGACCCTCGTCGGCCCGATGAACAACGAGCCGACCGCCTTGAAGATGGATCGGCATCTGGAAGACGCCGTGGACAAGGGCGCAAACGTCGTCCTCGGCGGCTCGCGCGCGAGCGACCGTCCCACCCGTCTCTACTACGAGCCGACGGTTGTCACAGACGTCGGCGTCGACACTCTCATCAACCAACAGGAGACGTTCGGCCCGATCGTGCCGCTGATCCGCGTCCGGTCGGACGAAGAGGCGCTCGCGGTCGCGAACGACTCGCACCTTGGGCTTCGGGCGGCCGTCTACACGTCGAGCCTGAAACGCGCGTTCCAATACGTCGACAACCTGCGTGTAGGCAACGTCGTCGTGAACGATTCGACCGACTACTGGGAAGCGCACGAGCCGTTCGGAGGCGCGTCCGGCACGCAAAGTGGCTGGGGCCGAATCGGCGGGCGGTACACGATGCTGGACATGAGCGACCTGAGGACCGTGGTGCTCGACGTCGGAGGCCTCGACTAAGGCTCTCTGGTCGAATGGGTAGGCGACTTGCAGTCGGCGTAGTCGGACTCGGCAGGATCGGCGCCTTCCACGTCCAGACGCTCGTCGGGCTGGACGGTGTCTCGGTGACGGTCACGGACGCCGACTCGGAGCGCACGCGGCGGCTCGCGAAAGAGTTCGGCGTCCGCGCCGTCGCGACACCCAAGGCGTTGCTCGAGGGCGCTGTCGACGCGCTCGTGATCGCAACGTCCACCCCCGGTCACGCGCCGCTGCTCGAGCTCGCCGCTGCGTCAGGAGTGCCGGCATTTTGCGAGAAGCCGGTCGCGCTCGACCTCCCAACCCTCGATCGGGTGCGTGAAGCCGTCGCCCGTGCCGGCATCGTTGTCCAGGTCGGCTTCCAGCGGCGCTTCGACACGGGCTACCGGGCGGCGCGCGAAGCCGTTGCGGCGGGTAGCGTCGGCAGGATCCTGGTCATGCGTGCCGCAACGCACGACCCGGTTCCGCCTCCCGCTGAGTACATCGCCGCCTCCGGCGGCATCTTCTGCGATCTCCACATCCACGACTTCGATGCCGTCCGCTTCGTCAGCGGCGAAGAGGTCACGCAGGTCTACGCGGACGGCGCCGCCCTCGACGCGCCCTGGGCGGAGGAGCTCGAAGACGTCGACGTTGCGGCGGCCATCCTGCATCTGTCGGGCGGTGGCCTCGTGCTCGTCTCCGGAACGCGTCGCGATCCACTCGGCTACGACGTGCGGCTCGAGGTGTTCGGAACCGACGACAGCATCGTGGTCGGTTCCGATGCCCGCAGCCCGATCCGTTCGGTCGAGCCCGGTGCCGGCCGGCCGCCGGAGTCGGCGTATCGAGACTTCTGGGATCGGTTCGAGCCTGCGTACCGGAATGAGCTGGCCGCCTTCGTCGAGACCATCCGCATCGACGCACCGAGCCCTTGCCCGCTGGAGGAGGCCCGGGCGGCCCTCACGGTTGCCCTTGCCGCCGAGCAATCGCGGGCCGAGCGCCGTCCTGTCTCGATCGAGGAGGTGGGACTAGCGCAGGCACCCCCAAACGGTTGAGAATCGCCTCAGCTACCCAACCGGGAAAGGAGAAGGCATGGACAAGGACCTCATTGACGAGGAGCTAACCCAAATCTCACGCCGCGGGCTGTTCCTCAAGGGAGGCGCCGCAGCAGCCGGCCTCACGGTGCTCGGCTCCCCGGCCGCAGCGGCGTTCGCCGCGAGCAGTGCGTCGACGATCAAGGTCGCCGTCGTCACACACGGCGACACCGGATCCTTCTGGTCGGTCTTCAAGAAGGGCGTCGACCAGGCTGCGAAGGATCTGAAGTCGCGCGGCGTGAGCGTGACGCAGGTCTACGCGAACAACGACGTGGCGAAGCAGGTCTCCGCAATCAATGCGGCGATCGCGGGGGGCGCCAAGGTGATCGCAACCTCGGTGCCCGACGCAAGCGCACTCAAGGACCCGCTGCGCAAGGCTGCCTCGAAAGGGATCGAGATCATCACGGTCAACTCGGGGCTCGGCGCCTTCGATTCATTGCCCACGTACGAGGTGCACGTCGGACAGACGGAGGACGTCGCGGGCAAGGGCGCCGGGAAGCAGTTCAAGAAGGCCGGCGCGAAGAAGGTGCTGATCGTCATCCACGAGGCGAGCAACTCGGGCCTCCAGCAGCGTGCTGCCGGCGTCAAGTCGGTCCTCGGCGGAAGCAACGTCAAGGTCCTGACGATTCCGAACGCGAAGTCCGACATTCCGGGAACGAAGGCGAAGGTGAAGGCAGCGTTCAACGCCGACAAGAGCCTCGACGGCTTTCTCGGGCTCGACCCTGACGTGACGATCCCCTGCCTGCCGTCCGTCCCGAAGGGGACGAAGGTCGGAACCTTCGACGTGGGCGGCTCGATCAAGCAGATCCAGGCCGGCAAGATGCTGTTCGCGATCGACCAGCAGCAGTACCTGCAGGGCTACCTGCCGGTCGTCTTCGCCGTCCTGTTCGTGACCAACCTGAACACCGTCGGGAACGGCGCGCCCGTGCTGACCGGCCCCGGCATCATCAACAAGGCGAACGCGGCCAAGGTCGCTGCGCTCGCAGCGAAGGGAACTCGCTAGCAATCAGGTCGGGTGGGCTGTCCGCACGGGCCGCCCACCCGACCGAGCCGGAGAGACCACGATGGCGGAGACCGTAGCCCCGAACGTCGCCCCGGACGAACGCCTCGTTCGGGTCGGGCCGCTCGCCCGGCTGCTCACGCGTCCGGACATCGGAGCGTTCCTCGGCGCGGTCGCGGTCTTCTTCGCGTTCGGGTACTTCGCCCGCTCCGTGAACTGGATCGGCGACCCTGGGATCGCGGCCGGCTGGACCGACCAGGCAGCGCAGTACGGGATCGTCGCCGTGCCGGTGGCTCTGCTGATGATCGGCGGCGAGTTCGATCTCTCCGCCGGTGTGATGATCGGGAGCTCCGGCCTGCTCCTCGGCTACCTCACGACGCATGCGCACCTGAACATCTGGCCGGCGATGGCGCTCGTCCTCGTGTTCGGGCTGCTAATCGGTCTCGTCAACGGGATCACCGTGGTCAAGACGAAGCTGCCGAGCTTCATCGTGACGCTCGCGACCTTCTTCGTCTTACAGGGCGTCAACGCAGCCGGCACGCTGAAGCTGACGGGCCAAACCGCTATCCAGGACATCGACACGGCGAGCGGCTTCAACTCGGCGCGCAAGTTCTTCGCGGGCGACCTGACGCACTACGGCTTCAAGGTCAAGGTGCTCTGGTGGATCGGGATCACGCTCGTCGGAGCGTGGCTGCTCGCGAAGACGCGCTTCGGCAACTGGATCTACAGCGCCGGCGGCGAGCCCAACGCCGCGCGCAACGTCGGCGTACCGGTCGCTCGCACGAAGATCGCGCTGTTCATGATGACGTCAGGCGTCGCCGCGCTGATGGGCATCATCGAGGCCCTCGAGCTGAGATCGATGCAGGCGAAGGAAGGCATCGGACTCGAGTTCATCTTCATCATCTGCGCCGTCGTCGGGGGCTGCCTGCTCACCGGGGGCTTCGGCTCGGTGATCGGCACCTTCTTCGGCGCAGCCATGCTCGGCATGGTCCAGCTCGGGATCATCGACGCGCAGTGGGACAGCAACTGGACCTTCACGTTCCAGGGAGGGATTCTCTTCGCCGCCGTGATGCTCAACACGTTGATTCGAAGTCGCGCCCAGAAAGCGAGATGACGATGGCGCACCTCCTCGAAGCGGACCACATCTCCAAGTACTACGGCAACGTCGTCGCGCTGAACGACATCTCGGCGCACGTCGATGCGGGCGAGGTCACTTGCATCCTCGGCGACAACGGCGCGGGGAAGTCCAGCTTCATCAAGATCCTCTCCGGCTGTCACCAGGCGGACAAGGGCCGGCTGCTCGTCGAGGGTGAGGAGGTGCACTTCACCTCGCCGCGCGACGCGCGCGCGGCAGGCATCGCGACGGTCTACCAGGACCTCGCGATGGTGCCGCTGATGTCGATCTGGCGGAACTTCTTCCTCGGTGCCGAGCCGCGGAAGGGCTTCGGGCCTGTGCAGTGGTTCGATGCTGCCAAGGCCAAGGGCATCGTCCGCCGGGAACTGAGCGAGATGGGAATCGACATCCGGGATCCGGACCAGGCGGTCGGCACACTCTCGGGTGGGGAGCGGCAGTCGGTGGCGATCGCGCGCGCTGTCTACTTCGGCGCGCGCGTGCTGATCCTGGACGAGCCGACGTCGGCGCTCGGCGTGAAGCAGGCGGGCGTCGTCCTCAAATACATCCTGCAGGCACGAGAACGGGGCGTCGCCGTGATCTTCATCACGCACAATCCTCACCACGCGTATCCCGTGGGCGACCGTTTCGTGATCCTGAACCGCGGCCAGAGCCTCGGCGCGTTCGAGAAGTCGCAGATCGACCGGCAGGAGCTCGTGCGGCTGATGGCCGGCGGCAAGGAACTCGCGGAACTCGAGCACGAGCTCGAGGCAATCAAGATCGAGGTCTAGCCGACTAGGTGACGCTGGATCCCACTGCCTCCGCAGTGAGCGCTTGCGTCGCAGCGGCCGCCGGCGCAGGACGGCCGAAGTGGAAGCCCTGCGCACCGTGACAGCCGAGGTCCTGCACGATCCCCTGCTGGGCATCGCGCTCGATCCCCTCGGCCACGAGCTGCAGCCCGAGCGCCTTCCCCAGGCCCACGATCCCCTCGAGGAGCGCGAGATCGTCCGCACCGGTGTCGATTTTCGCGGTGAAGCTGCGGTCGATCTTCACGATGTCGACCGGCAAACGCTGGAGATAGGCGAGCGACGCGTAGCCCGTGCCGAAGTCGTCGAGAGCGAGCTTTACGCCTCGGTCCTTCAGGACGGCGAGCTGCTGCTCAGCGCGCTCGCCACTCGCGACGAGCACGCTCTCCGTCAGCTCGAGGGTCAGCAGGTGAGCGGGCAAGTCCGCGCGCTCCAGGGCACTGTCGACATGGTCGACGAACTCGGGGTGCTGGAGCTGCCGCGCGGAGACGTTGACGGCGATCTCGAGATCGCGACCGAGCAGCTCGCGCAGGCGCGACGCGTAGAAGCAGGCCTCGAGCAGGACCCAGCGGCCGATCTGGACGATCAGCCCTGACTCTTCCGCGAGCGGGATGAAATCGAGCGGTGGCACTTCCCCGAGCGTCGGGTGCTGCCAGCGCAGCAACGCTTCGAGCCCGACGACCTCGAAGGGATCGAGATTGACGACAGGCTGATAGGCAAGGGTGAACTGCTTTTCCGCAATTGCCTCTCGCAGTTCGGCGATCCGCTTGAAACGGTTCAGCGCGGCCTGGTCGAGCTCGTCGTCGTAGAACGCGTAGTCCGCGTCCGCATTCGCCTTCGCGCGGTACATCGCCGCGTCCGCCTGCTTGAGGAGCTCGGCGCCTGTGCCCCCGAGCGCGATGCCGACGCTCGCAGTCAGCGAGAGGTGCCGGCCTGCCACGTCGATCGGAGCGGTGATCCGCTCGAGGAGACGCTCCGCGACGATCGCCGCCTCCGCCGGTTCGTGGACGGACGTGAGCAGGACGGCGAACTCGTCGCCGCCGAGCCGAGCCACGGAGTCTCCCGCCCGGATCACGCTCTTCAGGCGCTCACCGAGCGTCGCGAGCACTTCGTCACCGACGCTGTGCCCATACTGGTCGTTGATCTGCTTGAACTCGTCTAGGTCGACGAAGACGACTGCGGTCCCTTGCTCGTTCTCCGTGCGCATCGAAACCGCGTGCTCGAGCTGCTCGTGGAAGAACGCCCGGTTGGCGAGACCGGTGAGCGGATCGAAGAGCGCCTGCAGCCGTAGCTGCTCTTGCAGCTCTCGCTCGGCTGTGATGTCGAGCAGGTAGCCCTGGAGGTAGAGCGGCTCGCCCTCGTCGTCGAGAACGACGACACCGTCGTCGCGAACCCAGACGACGCTCCCGCTGAGTGCGACGAGGCGGTACTCGAGGCTCAGCGGCTCGTGCGTCCGGTGGGTGCGGGCGTGGGCGGCGAGCACACGATCGCGGTCGTCCGGGTGCAGGGTGCGAACGAAGAGGTCCGGGTCGTCGCGCCACTCCTCGACGGTGTAGCCGAGCAGTGGTTCGATCTGGCCACTCGTAAAGATGTTGGAGCTGCCCTCGTCCAGAGCGTCGACGTAGACCACGAGCGGCAGCTGCTCGACGAGCGTGCGGTAGCGCCGCTCGATCTCCCGAGCCTCGCTCTCCACCGCTCCAGCGGCGGCCGCGCGATCGACGCCGCAGTCCACCAGACCAAAATCGGGCCAAATGGGCTAGCTGCTGTCACTCAAAAGGGTGATTCGCAGTGCGCCAAGAACTCATCGCGATCGAGACTGAACGGGTCTCGATCCTCGCCAAGACGTGTATTTGAGATCACCAGCCGTTTGCCGGACAGTCGGCTGGGGTTTCGGCCGTGCTGTCCGGCCTCTACCATCCGTAAGGTAGGACCTGTCGCAAGGAGAACTAGCCGGATGGTCGAGAAC
>JBGPYI010000152.1:0-5953 GCA_041493175.1 Gaiellaceae bacterium
ATCGCGCTCGCCATCGCCGCCGTCGCCGGCGGCGAGACGATGGTCTTCGACGAGATCGACGCGGGCATCGGCGGGGAGACCGCTCACCGCGTCGCCGACACGCTGCGGAGGCTCGCTGAACGCGCCCAGGTCGTGACGATCACGCATCTGCCGCAGATCGCGAGCGTCGCCGAGCGGCACTTCCGCGTCGAGAAGATCGAGGGCGACCCGACTCACACGCGCATCAAGCTTCTCGACGACGCAGAACGGCGCGACGAGCTGCAGCGCATGCTCGGCGGCCTGGAGTTCCTCTCGAGCGTCAGCAAATGAGTTTCGTCGAGCTCACGGGCCACGCGAAGCTGGACCGCCGCACGAAGAATCTCGTCAAGCGGCTGTCTGCCGACGACATCGCGATCATCGACCACACCGATCTCGATCGCGTCTCGGCAGAAGCACTCCTCGAGTCGGGAGTGCGCGTCGTGGTCAACGTCGCTCCGTCGCAATCCGGACGCTTTCCGAATCCCGGACCGCTCGCACTCGTGCGCGGGGGCATCCGCCTGATCGACGTCACCGCGGACCGTCTCTTCGAGCACGTGCACGAGGGGGAGCTTCTGACCGTGCGCGGCGCCGGTCTCTACCGCAATGGAGCGTGCCTCGCGACGGGACGCGTGCTCGAGGAGCGGGAGCTCGAACGGGCGCTCGCTGAGCAGCGCGGCCGGGTAACCGAAGCACTCGAGGCATTCGCCGAGAACACGATGCGCTACCTGCGCGAGGAAGGGAAGCTCCTGGCCGACGGGATCGAGTTCCCGTCCCTGAGGACGGGCTTCCGTGACCGCCATGCGCTGGTCGTGGCGCGTGGCCCCGGCTACAAGCGCGACCTGCGCATGGTGAAGCCCTACATCCGCGCGTTCAAGCCGGTCCTGATCGGCGTGGACGGCGGCTCCGATGCGCTGCTGGAGGCCGGCTACAAGCCGGACGTGATCGTCGGCGACATGGACTCCGTGTCCGACAAGGCCCTGCGCAGCGGCGCGGAGGTTCTCGTCCACGGATATCTCGACGGCGCGGCCCCCGGGGAAGAGCGGGCAAGGCAGCTCGGCGTGGCGTACGAGGTCGTGCGAGCGACGGGGATCAGCGAGGACCTGGCACTGCTGCTCGCTTTCGAGAAGGGCTCGGAGCTGATCGTTGCCGTCGGCACTCACTTCAACCTGATCGAGTTCCTGGAGCGCAACCGCGCCGGCATGTCGTCGACGTTCGTCACGCGTTTGAAGGTCGGCGAGATCCTCATCGATGCGAAGGGCGTCTCGCGTCTGGCGAGCAGACAAGTGGGCATCTGGCCGCTCGTGCTCTTCACCCTCGCGGGCCTGGGCGCGATTGCCGTCGCGATCGCGGTGTCTCCGGCGTTGCGCCATCTCATCGAGTACCTCGCGCTGCGGATGCGCGACCTCCTCGGGATCGGCTGACCAGGCATGCCTCGAGCCTCGGCCTCGCGTCAGCTGCTGGCAGCGCGCGAGGAGGTCTGGGCTTTCATCGCGGAGCCGCACCATTTTCCGGACTGGTGGCCCGGTATCGGCGGCGTGCAGCCGGACCGGCGCGGGCTCGCCGAAGGAGCGCGCTGGGGCGTCAGCGGCACCGAGCGGGCCACGTTGCTGCGGCGCGCGACGTCGAGCGGCATGCTGCTGGTGCGAGGCGTCCAGATCCCCGAGCGCTTCGCTTGGACGTTGACCGGCGACCACATCGACGCCGAGCTTCGGCTCGAGGAGCGTGGGCGGGACCGGACGATCGCGACGCTCGACGTCGAGGCGCCCTGGCTCTATGGCTTCAGCCGCGCCCTGCCCCGGAGAGCCCTGACTCGTCTACACGCCTTGTGCCAGACTGGGGCTGAGCTCTAACGGGCTCCTCGCCCTCTCATGTTCGATTTCCGCTACCACGTCGCGTCCCTTGCCGCGGTTTTCTTCGCGCTCGTCATCGGCATCCTCGTCGGCGTTGCGCTCGCATCACACGGGCTCGGCAATACAGAGCGCAAACGGCTCGAGGAGGACTTGCGGCGTGCGGAGAGCCAGGCCGACGTGCTCAGAACCCAGGTCGAGACGCTCGTGAGCGGCGAAGCCGCCGATCGTGCTTTCGTCGAGGGGACGTACAAGAGCGTGATGGCGAACCGGCTGAAGGGCAAGAAGATCGCCGTGCTCTTCGTCGGTTCGTCGGACGACGATCACCGTTCTGCGATTACGCGGGCGCTTTCTGAGACTAACGCGGGCACGCCGCTCCGAATCAGGGCCCTCAAGGTTCCAGTCGATCCGGCCGCTCTGACGAAGCTGCTCGCCAACAGGCCCTCCCTCGCCGGTTACGCCGGTCCAGATCAGCTGAAGAACCTCGGCCACGACCTGGGGCAGGAGTTTGTGGCGGGGACGGACACGCCGTTGTGGACTGCGTTGCAGAACTTGATCGTCGAGGAGAAGGTCGGCCCGTCGAAACCGCCGGCGGACGGCGTCGTGATCGTTCGCACGGTGGCGCCGCAGACCGGACCGACAGCTCTCTTTCTCAAGGGTCTTTACGCGGGCCTCGCCGACATCGGCGTTCCGGTAATCGGTGTGGAGCGTACGAACGATCCGGGGTCTGCGATCAAAGCGTTCCAGCGGGCAGGTCTCTCGACGGTCGACGACATCGAGACGCGGATCGGGAGGCTTGCGCTCGTCGTCTTGCTCGCCGATCCGACGTTGACCGGCGACTTCGGAACGAAGAAGAGCGCGCAGGCGCCGCTGCCCCCCATTCCCCCGCTGCCTGCGACGGCGGGTGGATGAACCGCTGACCATCCTCGTCCCCGCTCGAGACGAGGAAGCCGTGATCGGGACGACCGTGGCGCGACTGCGCAAGGCGTTTCCGGACGCGGAGGTGATCGTCGCGGACGACGGCTCGCGCGACCGCACTGCCGAAGTCGCGGAAGAGGCAGGCGCCGTGGTTCTCCGCCTGCCGCGTCGCGGCAAGGGTCAGGCCTTGTCGGCTGCCGAGCGTGCCGCGCCGCCTGGAGCGCTGCTGCTCTGCGACGCCGATCTCTCTGGCGAGCTCGAACCGCTGTTGAACGGGGGCGGCGATCTGAACGTCGCCGCATTCGCGGAGCCAGTGGGGGGAGGCTTCGGGCTGACGAAGCGCGTCGCGCGGGGACTGATCGACCTGCTCGGGGGCATCGAGGTGCGCGAGCCGCTTTCAGGCCAGCGCGCCCTTTCCGCGGCGGCGCGGACCGCGTGCTTCCCGGTTGCTGCCGGGTTCGGCTGCGAGGTACGGATGACGATCGACGCAGCGCGCTCGGGGTTGCGCGTTCGCGAGGTGGAGCTCCCGCTGGGCCACCGTGCCACGGGCCGCGACCTCGCCGGGTTCGTCCACCGCGCGCGGCAGCTGCGGGACACGGTCTACGCCTGCGGGCCGCTCGGGATCAACTTCCGCGGCCTGCGCTTGCCGTTCGTCGGCTGGCAGGTGGGCCTGACGAACGGCCCCGCCGTTGCCGCCGTCGCGGCGCTCGGCCTGGCCGACGACCTCTGGAGCGGCCCGGAGCGTGGCTTTCGCGCCCACCTGCGAAGCGGCCGGACGACGGGCGTCCTCAAGCTGGTCGGCATCCCCGTAGTCGGGTTCCTTGCGACACGACGGGTCTCCGGTGCGCTGCTCGTCGGTCTCGCCGCCAACGCGCTCAACCAGCTCGACACGCGTCCCGGCCGCGCCCTCAAGGCGTATCTGGCTGCGGCTCTGCCTCTGGACGCTCCGGTCGGCGTCGCCGTCCTGCTGCTTCCATACGATCTTCGCGAGATGGCGATGCTCGGGGACGCGGGGTCGAACGCGCTGGGCGCCATGCTAGGCTTGAATTCCGTGAAGCGATTCACGGGAAGAGGCCAGTGGGTAGCGATCGGCGCCCTAGCCGGCCTCACCATCCTCGGAGAGCGAACGTCCATCGGCAGCTGGATCGAGCGGGCCCCCGTTGTTTCCTGGATCGATCGGCTGGGCCGCCCGTGAGCGTCGCTCGCCTTCGGCTCCCTCCCTTCTTTAGGGGTCGCCTCAGCCCTCGCGCCGTTGAGATCGCCGCGTGGGCCGAGGAGAAAGAAGGGGGAAACCTCAGGGTTTCCCCCCATTCCCCTTCCCTCGCTCATTGGGCAGAGGCTGCCCAATGAGCTCCTCGGCCCGCCCAACGAAGTACGTCTTCGTCACGGGCGGCGTCGTCTCGGCTCTCGGCAAGGGGATCGTCGCCGCTTCGCTCGGGCGCCTGTTGAAGGCACGCGGTCTGCGGGTGCGTGCGCAGAAGTTCGATCCCTATCTCAACGTCGATCCCGGCACCATGAGCCCGTTTCAGCACGGGGAGGTGTTCGTCACCGAGGACGGCGCGGAGACCGACCTCGACATCGGTCATTACGAGCGCTTCATCGACGAGAACCTGACGCGTGCGGCGAGCCACACCGCCGGCGCGATCTGGGATTCGGTGTTGAGGAAGGAACGCAAGGGCGAGTTTCTCGGCGCGACCGTGCAGGTGATCCCGCACATCACGAACGAGATCAAGAACCGCATTCGGGCCAGCGCCGTGTCGACTCCGACGGACGTGGTCATCAGCGAGATCGGCGGAACGGTCGGCGACATCGAATCGCTCCCGTTCCTCGAGGCGATCCGCCAGTTCCGCCGGGAGGTCGGCGCGGAGAACGTCCTCTACCTGCACGTGACGCTGGTGCCGTTCCTCGAGGCGGCCGGCGAGCTGAAGACGAAGCCGACGCAGCATTCCGTCAACGAGCTGCGGCGCATCGGTATTCACCCCGACATCGTCGTCTGCCGCTCGCACGAGGAGCTGTCCGCGGACATCCGCGAGAAGATCGCGCTCTTCGCAGACGTCGAGCCCGAAGCGGTGATCGCGTGCCCGGACGTACCCGACGTCTACGTCGTTCCGTCGCGACTGAAGGCCGAAGGGCTTGACCGCCTGGTCGGCGAGAAGCTCGGCCTGCCGCCAGCCGAAGCCGATCTGGGCGACTGGCTCGACCTGAACGAGCGAATGCAGCAGAGCGAGGAGGTCGTCGAGATCGCGCTCGTCGGCAAGTACGTGAAGCTGCAGGACGCGTACCTCTCGGTGCACGAAGCGCTCAAGCATGCAGGGGCGCACCACGGTGCGAAGGTGCGCGTGCGCTGGGTCGATGCGGAAGGGATGTCCCTCGAAGAAGCGACCGGGTTGCTCGAGCAGGTCGACGGGGTGCTCGTGCCGGGAGGCTTCGGCTCGCGCGGCTGGGAAGGAAAGATCCTGGCCTGCCGCGTTGCCCGCGAGCGCGAGATCCCGTACCTGGGGATCTGCCTCGGGATGCACGTTGCGGTCTCCGAGTTCTCCCGTCACGTGCTCGGCCTCGACGGGGCCAACTCGACCGAGATGGATCCCGAGACGCCGCACCCGGTGATCGACCTGCTGCCCGAGCAGAAGGAGATCGAGGATCTCGGCGGCACGATGAGGCTCGGGGCGCAGGCGGTCGAGGTGGTGGAGGGAACCCGCGCGCACGACGCCTACGGCGAGCCGGTCGTGCACGAGCGCCACCGGCATCGTTACGAGGTCAACAACCACTACCGCCCTGCGCTCGTGGAGGGAGGGTTGGTCGTCTCGGGCACGTTCCAGGAGGGCCGGCTGGTCGAGATCGTCGAGTTGCCCGACCATCCTTGGTTCGTGGCGAGCCAGTTCCATCCGGAGTTCAAGTCGCGTCCGACGCGTCCGGCGCCGCTGTTCCGCGACTTCGTCGGTGCCGCACTCGCGCGCTCGCGCGAGCGGTCGGCGGTCGGCGCGACCTCCGCCTAAATAAGATCGAGCGATGGCCTCCGAGGTCGTCGATCTGTTCACCGAGCTGGCGGCACTCCCGAGCCCGCCGGGCGAGGAACGCGCAGTTGCCGATGTCGTGATCGGCTACCTGCGCGATCTCGGACTGTCGGTGGATGAAGACGATGCCGGCCCGAAGGTCGGCTCGAACATCGG
>JBGPYI010000052.1:0-10444 GCA_041493175.1 Gaiellaceae bacterium
CCTCTCCGCTCTAGGCGAGGCGCTTGCGCGCCTTCTGCACCGACGGCAGCGCCGCCTTCGCCTTCGCCAGGGGCCGCGCCTTGAGCGCGACAGAGGCGGGCTTCGCCGAAATCGTGATCTCCTCGCCGGTCGCGGGATTGCGACCCTGGCGCGGTTTCGTCGCCTCCTTGACGCGCACGACCAGCTGAACGACGCCGCCGATCCGCACCTTCTCGGCATCCGCGAGTTGCTCGAGGACGACTTCCTCCAACGCCGCGAGGGCGGCCTTGGCATCGCTCTTGGTCAGGCCGCTGCGTTCGGCGACTTCACTTGCCAGTTGCGTCTGGGTCAGGGGCATTGGACTCCTTCGGTTGTGGCTGAAATGACGTAGGGATTCAAGCGACAGTGCCAGACGGACGCCTGAGGGGATCAGGTCACGACGCGGTAGACCTCGAAAACCTCTGCAAATTCGCGGTTCACGTTGATTCCGTGCGTCCTGGCGACGTTCCGGATGTACTCCGGATCGCTGTAGCGGCGGTGTTGCTGCGACGCGTACTTCGCCAGCGCGGCGACCTTCTTCTCGACGTGCGACTCCTGCAGCGCGAAGTACGCCTGATACGCGAAGTCGAAGTTGTTCCACGGGATCTCGTAGCCCAGGATCGTCGTCCGCTTGAACGCGCGCAGTCCTTCCGCCGCGATCACCTGGTGATCCTGGTGGATGTCGTGCAGGCTCGGCTGGAAGACGGCGTCCGGCCGCCAGTCCTCCCAGAGCGCAACCAGCAGCTCGAGGATGTCCTGCCGGTGTTGGGGAAACGTCCGGACGTCGAAGTCGTGCACGGTCAGGTTCTCCGGCGAGATCCCGAGCTCGGCGGTCGCCTCCTTCACTTCCTGCGCCAGCGTGTCTGGTGGGAAGCCCTCCGGCAGCGACCGGGTGGCGATCGAGAACGCCACGTAGCGGACTTCCGCCCCCTCCTCCACCAGCCGCGTCATCGTCCCGCCGGCGCCGAACTCGCCGTCGTCGGTATGTGGCGCAAGCACCAGGACGCGCTTCCAGGCTCCGATCACGCGGCCCTTCCTATCACGATCCCCCCACGGCACCGCTTGCGGTGCGGTCTTCAGGACGTGCGGCTTCGCCCGCGGGTCCGTCGGAACTCGCCAACCGACCCGACCGAGTCAACCACAGCCAGTCCGTAGTCTTTGCCCCTCATGCCCCATGGCGACCTGGCTCAGCTGTCTGCGGTAATCGGCGGGCTGGGGGCGGCGGCGATGCTCCTTTCGCGTACGCGCGCTCAGCTCCTGGCCGGCCTGGCCGTGACCGCGGCGGGCGAGGCCACCCTCGCGGCGGCCCTCATCCCTGGGAGGGATCTCAAGCTGCTCGTCAGCCCTCCGAGCCATGCCGCAGCCCTGGTGGTCGGCGTTCTCGCCGTCTGCGCGGGCGCTGTGGCGCTCGTTCGACATCCGGCGATCGTCCCGATCGTGTTGCTCGCTGCGGCGCCGTTCCGGATCTCCGTGTCGATCGGAGCCCAGAAGGCCTATCTGCTCGTGCCGCTCTACGTCGTCCTCGCGGCCGCCGTTCTGGCGCTCCTGATTCGCGCGCTGCGCGGCGACGGCGGCACGCCGCTGCCACCCCTGCTCGCCGTGCCCGCGGCGGCGTTCGTGGCTCTCGCCGGCCTCTCGCTGCTCTGGACCCACGACCTGCGACAGGGCACCATCGAGCTCCTCTTCTTCCTCTTCCCGTTCTCCGCGCTCGTCGTCGCCGTTGCGCGCTCACCCTTCCGTTCGTGGCATCCGCGCGGGCTCGCGGCGACGCTGGTCGCGCTCGCCGGACTGTTCTCCGCGGTTGCGCTCTTCCAGCGGCTGACGCACGGACACCTGCTCGCCGGGGACGTCGAGCGCGCAAACGCGTACACGACGTACTTCCGCGTCACGTCGCTCTTCAAGGATCCGAGCATCTTCGGGCGACACGTGGTGATCGCGATCGCCGTTCTGCTCGTCGCGGTCTGGCTCGGCCGGATCGGCTTCTGGGCCGGCGCCGCGCTGATCGCCTTTCTCTGGGCGGGGTTGCTCTTCTCCTACTCACAGTCCAGCTTCGTCGCGCTGTTCGCCGTCGGCGTGGCGGTGTCGTACGCGCTGGGTGGACCGAGGATGCGCCGCGTGCTGCTCGTAGGCACCGCCTCGTTCGTCCTCGCGGGAGCGGCGTTCGTCGCCGCCACGGCCGTGAACGACTCCGCACGGCAGGCGACGAGCGGCCGGACGCGGCTCGCGAGAGTGACCTGGGTCGTCTTCACGAACCATCCGCTGGTGGGCGTCGGGATCGGCGGACAGCCGCAGGCGAGCAAGGACGAGGCGAACACGACTCTGTCGGCAAAGCGTGACCGCTCGCACACGACGCCGCTGACCGTTGCCGCGGAGCTCGGCATCATCGGCCTGCTCGCATACGCCGCTCTGCTTGCCGGTGCGACACGGCTGCTCTTCCTGCTCACACGGTCGAATCGTGCTCTGGGACTGGGAGCGTCCGCGGTCTTTTTCGCCCTGTTCGTGCACTCGCTCTTCTACGCGGGCTTCTTCGAAGACCCGATCGTGTGGGGCGTGATGGCGCTCGCAGGCTGGGCTTTCGTGGCGTTGCCGCGCGAGCGACCTGCGCTTCTGCGACAGGAGGCGGACGAGCAAGCGAGAGACGGCCGCCATAGGCAGGGGACGGCTCCGCAGCTCCAGCATCAAGCTCCGCTGGCAGACTAGATCCGCCGGGTGCGCCGTCGAATCCTTCTCATCGTGGCTGTTTTCGTGCTGCTCGTTATCGGCGCGGCTGCCGCGTACCTCGTCAAGTCGCGCGACCGTCCAAGCGGCAAGCTCGACACCGAGCTCAAGGGCGTGTCCGCCTCGGTCGCGACGACCGCCTCCGGCCCGACGCAGCCACCGAAGAAGAAGGGGAGATACCACGTCGTGGACGACAAGCGCTGCTGGGACAACTTCGGCGCCGATCCGCAACGCACGCTCGCGCGGCCCGGCCTCGACATCGGCCTGCCCTTGAAGCCGTTCTGGGTTGTCGGTCTCCGGACCTACATCGAGTATCCGCCCAGCTACTGCAGCGGGATCCTGTACGTGAACACGTTCGGGGGGCGCACGGTCGCGCTCGACGCTCACAACGGGCACATAATCTGGCAGCGCTACGGGGGGAAGAAGCCGTCGACACCCGCGATCGCGGGTCCCCGCCTGCTCGTCAGCTCCCACGACGGGACCGTGACCGCGTACAACCGTTTCAATGGACAGCTCCTGTGGCGGCTCACGGTGAGAGGAAAGGTCGAGTCGTCGCCGGTTGCAATCGGGCGCGTTGCGTACTTCGGCGCCACTGACGGCCGCCTCTTCGCAGTCTACGTGCGCACCGGCCGTGTGAAGTGGGCCTACAACACCAGTGGCCGTATCAATTCGAGCCCTTCGATTTCGGGGAATCGGATCTTCATCACGACCTATGCGGGGTCGATCTTCTGCCTGCGCGCCAGTGACGCGCACAAGATCTGGAGCACCTACCTGAAGCGCGATCCGTTCCGGTACGACAGCTTCTATGCGAGCGCGTCGACAGACGGCCTGCGCATCTTCACGATCTCTCGGTCCGGAAAGATCTATGCGTTGTCGGCGCGCACCGGCCATGTGATCTGGACCTCACACGTCGGAGGCTACGGCTATTCGACGCCGGCGATCTCGCGGGGCCGCGTCTTCATCGGGGGCTTCGACGGGGGTCTGCGGGCGTTTCGCGCGAGCGACGGAAAGCTGCTCTGGCGCCGAAACCTCGGCGGAAGGATCCTCGGTGGCTCGTTCGTCGCCGGGAACCTCGTCTTCACCTCGACGCTGGAAGAGCGCACGTTCGCCATGCGCGTCTCGGACGGAAAGATCCTCTGGCGCATTCACCTGGGGAAGTACTCGCCCGGGATCGTTACCGAGCGCCACTACTTCTTCACCCTGAACGGAATCGTGATGGCGTGGCACGGAAGCCGGAGCCCGCAGATCCTCGCGGAGCAGCGCGCCAAGCGGCGGCACACCGGAAAGAACTCAGCGCAGGGGCGGGTGACGACGGCGCCACAGGGGCGAGCGCCGTAGCCCGAAGCCGGCCGCCCGCCAGGCCCCGGCACGCGCGCCGTAGGACGCGCGCCTGAGCCTTCCGGCCGCGTTGGGACGCTCGTGCGACTCGTACCCGAGCTCGTCCAGAAGGTCGCCCGCCACCTGGTCGAAGGCACCGACGTCCTCCGGAGACATCTGCAGCCGCCAGTCGCGCAGACCCGCCGTCGGGGGCCGCCTCAGGCTCTGCTGGTGCGGCTTCGCCGAAATGTCTTCCACGTTGCCCACGTAGTCCGCCATGGCCGCCTCGTACGGAAGGCGCGCGAACCGGGAGATGCGCCGGAGCACCGACTCGACGTCGCCGACGAGCTCCTCGTAGCGCACCTCGAGGTAACGCTCGTCTCCGACGCGGCGGCCCAGACGCCGCGCCGCCTTCACCTCGGTGCGCCACTGGCAGGCAAACCCGGCCACATTGCGCGGCTGCATCCACGTCTCCGCCATCAACCCCTTCGGCATCGAGAGAAACGACAGCGCCGCGTCGCGTCCGTCGCGGATCAGATGGACGAAGAGCGCGTCCGGAAAGAGCCGCTCGAGCAGGCGCAGGTTCTGCATGTACATCGGCGTCTTGTCGCCCCAGCGCGGCTTGCCGCGCTCTTCCGCGTACACGGCGTACACGCTGGCGATCGCGGCTCCGATCGGCATCCGCGTGGTCAGGCGCGCGCGCACCTTGTCCAGTGGCACGTCCCATTCCGTGAGCGTGTCGATCCTGCGCAGATCGTCCACGAACTCGTCGGGCTCGACGTGCCGGAGATGGCGGTCGGCCAGCTGCGGGACGAAGTACGACTCATCGGGAACCGCGAGCTCGGAGTGCCGGTCGAGCATCACGCGCAGCAGCGTCGTCCCCGAGCGACGCACGCCGAGGACGAGCACGGGTGGACCGCCGGGGGTCGCCGTCACGAACGGCGCACGCGCACGACGACCGCAGGTGTCGGCGCAGAACGATTTCCCGCGAGATCCTCCGCCACGAGCTTCAGCTTGTGCCGGCCCGGGCGGATCGGGTGTCCTTTGATGAGGCCGTACCACTGCAATCGCCCGCGCAGGCGCTTGGACGCCGTGAACACGCGGCGCTTGCCGTCGACGAAGAGCAGCGCATGCGCGTGCTCGGAGACGGTGTAGGTCACCTTCAGCTTCTCCGTGCCGGGCCGGAAGACTCTCGGGCGAAAGCTGGTGAGCCTGATCGACGGTTTGAGCGTGTCGACGCGGATCGGATTGGGCAGGTCGATCGTCCTCCCGGCTCGGTGCAGGTGCACCAGGGGGTAGTAGACGCCGTCGGGGACGAGCTCGCCCGTCGCGTCGCGTCCGTCCCAGCGCACGTGGACGTCGCCGCGTGGAAAGAAGCCTTCCGCGACGGTCACCTCACCGGAGCCGGTTCGAACCGCGACGCGGAGGTCGTCGGCCTTCCGCAGGGAGAACTCGATGTCGGCCGCCTTCGTGGCGCACCGGCACACGGGCGAGAAGACGTCAGCGACGCGCGTCTGCGAGATCGGGCTCGGCTCGAGCTTCAGCCGCTGCGTCACCGCGAACGCCGTCGCCGTCGCCACGATGAGCAGGAGCGCGAGAATCGTCGGCGCGTTGCGTCTCATCGGAGCGCGATTGTACGCCGCGCATACCGGTGGCCAGCCAGACCACGAGCGCAGTCAGCCCGACGCCGAGCCCGATCGCGATCACATAGCTCGCTGCGGGCACGTTCAGCAGCTTGATCCCGCCGAGGGCGAGCACGCCGGCGAGGCCGAGCCGAAGCGCGTCCTGTGGGATCTGCAGCGTGAACCGGCTCGAAATCCAGATCCCCGGGATGGAGCCGAGCAGCAGCCAGCCCATCGCGTGCAGATCCACATTCCCCTGCAGGAGATGGCCCAAGCCGGCAACCCAGAGCAACGCGGCTGCATGGAAGATGTCCGTACCGACGATCCTCGCGATGGTCAGCGGATAGACCATCACCATGACGAGCCCGAAGAACGTGCCGCTTCCCACGGACGTGAGGCCGACGATGAAGCCGAAGACGGCGCCGATCACGACAGCGCGGACCCTGTCCTTGCGCTGCAGAACGAATGCGGCGTCGCTCGGCTGCATGCCCCGCTTGACGAATGTCTTGGCGATGAGGCCGGCGGCACCGAGCACGAGCGCGGCGCCAACCGCGTAGCCCTCCGCCGACTGGACTCCGTCGCCGTAGGAGCGCTCGAGCCAACTGGCGACGGCCACTCCAAGCAGGGACATAGGGCCCGACCCCGCGAACATCCACAAGGTGAGATGTGCGTGCACGTTGCCGAGCCGCCGGTGCCGCACGGCGCCGAAACTCTTGAAGACGGCGCCGTGGAGGATGTCCGTGCCGACCGCGTAAGTCGGCTTGAAGCCGAACACGAGCACGAGGATCGGTGTCAGCAGCGCGCCTCCACCCATTCCGGTGAGGCCGACGAGAGCGCCGATCAGAAGACCCGTGAGGGTGAACTGCCAGGTCAAGAGCTAGCCGTGGTACGCCTGGATCAGCACCTCTGCGACCTCAGGTCGCGAGAACTCCTGCGGCGGCAATTCCCCGGCCTCGAGCATCACCCTCACCTTGGTGCCGGAGAGGAAGACATGATCGGCGCCCCCGTGCGGGCAGGTCTTCGCCGACGCCATCGAGCCGCAGGCACGGCACCAGAACGAGTGCTCGAAGAACATCGGCTCGATGTCCAGCTCGTGCGGCTCGAACTCGTCGAAGATGAGCTGCGCGTCGTAGGTGCCGTAGTAGTCGCCGACGCCCGCGTGATCACGGCCGACGATGAAGTGCGAGCAGCCGTAGTTCTTGCGGCAGATCGCGTGCCAGATCGCTTCGCGCGGGCCCGCGTAGCGCATTGCCGCCGGGAAGGCGGAGAGCACGACTCGGTCAGGCGGGTAGTAGCCGTCGAGTAGCACGCGATAGCACTCGACGCGCGTCGCCGCGGGAACGTCGTCCGACTTCGTGTCGCCGACGAGGGGGTGGATCAGCAGGCCGTCCACCGTCTCGAGCGCGACCTTCGTCAGATACTCGTGCGCGCGGTGGATCGGGTTCCGCGTCTGGAAACCGACGACGCGGCGCCAGCCGCGCTCCGCGAACTCCGCACGCGTCTCCGCCGGGTCCCTCGCGAGCTCGGGGAAGAACGGCTCCGCGCGCTCGAACACCGCCACGCGACCCGCGAGGTACAGCGGCTTCTGCTCGTACAGCCGTGCCACGCCGGGATGCGCCTCGTCGGTCGTGCGAAAGGCCTGCTGCGCCTCGCGCCGCTTGTCGTACTCATAGGTCTCCTCGACCTCGAGCACCGCAAAGAGGTTGCCGCTCTCATCCGCGAGCGCGACCCGATCGCCGTGAGGTGCGGCCTCGACCGCGAGGCAGACGGGCAGCGCCCAGGGGAGGCCGGTCGCAAGCCGCATCGAGTCCAGCACGGCTTCGTAGTCCTCGTGGCCCATGAAGCCTTCGAGCGGCGACAGGGCGCCCGAGGCGATCATGTCCAGGTCGGAGAGCTCGCGCGACGTGAGCGTCACGACCTCGAGCGTGTCCACATCGTCAGGCCGCTCCCCCGTGCGATCCACGAGCGTGCCGCCGTGCGGTGCGATCAGCTTCATGTCGGTGACGACGCTCACGCAATCACCCCCGCGGGGATCAGCCTGCGTTCCTCGAGGTGCTGCAGGATCAGGTGCGCGCTCTCCTCGGGCTCGTGCTGCTCGGTGTCCACGCGCACGTCCGGGTTGCCCGGCTCCTCGTAGGGATCGTCGACACCCGTGAAGCCCTTGATCTCGCCCTTGAACGCCTTCTCGTACAGGCCCTTGACGTCGCGGCGGGCGCACTCCTCGACCGAGGTCGCAACGTGCACCTCGACGAACGTGCCCCACTCCTCGACGAGCTCGCGCGCCTTCTGTCTCGTCTCCTCGTACGGGGAGATCGCCGCGGCAATGACGGCGGCACCGTGGCGGGTCAGCCGCGCGGCGACCCAGCCGATGCGCTCGATGTTGGCGTCTCGGTCCTCCTTCGAGAACCCGAGGCCCTTGGAGAGGTTCGTCCGGACCGTGTCCCCGTCGAGGTACTCGACGATGGGCCCGCGCTCTTCGATCGCGGGACCGACGAGATGCGCGATGGTTGTCTTGCCGGACCCGGACAGTCCCGTGAACCAGAGCGTGAAACCGCCGTCGCGCCTGCGCTCCGTCTCCGGATGCTCGTGCGCATAGATGTGATCAGTCATTCGACTCCTTCACTAGTCGCGTGTTGCCATGGATGCCGCACTCGAGCTTGTCCGACCCGGACCACCGTCCCGCACGTTCGTCCTCACCGACGAGAACGGGGCGCGTGCAGGGCATGCAGCCGATCGAGGGATAGCCCGCGTCGTGCAGCGGGTTGTACGGAATCTCGTTCACGTGGATGTACGCCTGCACGCGCTTCGCGTCCCAGTCCACGACGGGCTGGATCTTCCAGACGCCGTAGCGCTCCGACCACTCGACACGCTTTGCATCGGCGCGCGTCACCGCCTGCTCACGGCGGATGCCGGTGATCCAGGCGTCGTACGGCGCGAGCGCGCGTTCGAGCGGCTCGACCTTGCGGATGTGACAGCAACGATCGGGTTCGCGCTCCCACAGGTTCGGGCCCTCCGCGATCGCCTGTTGCGCGACCGAGATGACCTCGGGGCGCTCGAGCGTGAGCCCGTAGCGCTCCACGAGGCGGTCGCGCGTCTCGTAGGTCTCCTTGAAGAAGAGTTGGGTGTCGAGCTCGACGACCGGGATGTTCAGGCCGAGCTCGCCGAACACCATGTGCACGAGCACGGAGGACTGTCGCTGCCAGGAGCACGTGAGGCACATGCGGTCGCCGAATTGCTCGTACGCCCACAGCAGAACCTCTTCCGCCGTCATCGCCTCGACGTCAGGAAGCTGGAGTGCCGGCGCGGTCGCCAAGCAGCACCTCCTTCAACGTGTCGCCGCGGAGGCCGCGGCGGAGCGTCTCGAGCGGGATGACCTCGTCCGGGGCAATGTTCCCGAGGTTCACGGCGGGGCCGTAGTGCTTGATGAACCACGCCTGCGAGCCCTTCGACGGTGCCTCGAACAGCAGTGAGTCCAAGTCGATCTCGTGGACGATTTCGTCCACCAGGCCCGTCCGCATCTCGCCTGTCGGCCGGTAGATCCCCGCCGTGCCTCCTTCGCGCCCCTCCGTGATCACCTTCCAGGCGCCGGCCTCGAGCTCTTCCTTGATCCACCGGACCCACTCGTACGGCGCGAATACCGCCTCGGAGTCCTTCGAGCCGACCTCGGAGAGCACAGTGAAATCGCGGGCGAACTCGGCGATCAGCTCGAGCTTGCGCTCGCGCGGAAGATCGATCACGCCGTCCGAGATCTCGACGTGCGTCAGCCCCAGCTCCTGCAGCCAGCGCTTGTACTCCTCGACCTTGTCCTGCACGACAACGACCTCGAAGAACGTTCCGCCGATCACGACGGGCTTTCCGCGCAGCACGTTGAGCTTCGCGCGCAGGTTCGGCGTGACGTAGGCGGTGCCCCAGCCGAGTTTGACGATGTCGATGTAGTCGCCCGATGTCTCGAGCACGTCCTCCCACGCGTGAGGGCCGAGGCCCTTGTCGATCACGTGCGTGAGCCCGCCGGGGCGCGGTGCCAGGCCTAGGTCAAAGCCGCTCATAGAGCTCCTCGAGCTTGGCCTTCGCGCGCTCCTGCACGTCGTGGAAGAGCGAGTTGCCGTGCGAATCGATGCCGACGGTCAGCGGACCGAAGTCTTTCACTCGGAACTTCCAGAGGCACTCCGGCATGAGCTCCTCCCAGGCGACTTCTTCGATCTCCTCGATCTGTGTCGTCTCGAGCGCAGCGGCTCCGCCGACGATCGCGAAATAGACCATTCCCAGTCGCTGCATCGGCTCGATCGCCTCATCGGGAAGGCCTCCCTTGCCGCAGATCGCGCGAACTCCGTATTGCGCGCCGAGACCTTCCGTGAAGCGAACCATGCGCGCGGAGGTCGTCGTTCCGATGCAGATCTTCTCGTACTTGCCGGGGCCGAGCTTGCGCACGCCGGGCGCCGTGTGCAGCAGGAACGCGCCGCTGAGATCCATCGGCGGCGCGATTCCCTCGTCGAAGATCCGCATCTGAGTGCGATCCCTGATGCCGATGATGTGACCGTCGACGACCACCTCGTCGCCGGCACGCAGCTCGCGAATCGCCTCCTCGCTCGTCGGAAAGGTCAGGCGCTTAGAGCTCATGTCCGGCCGACGCTTCGTCGACGGGGCGTGATGGGTGGTGCGAGGCAAGGACGCAGGGAGCGGCCAATAGCGGCGCTATTGGCGCGACTGAGGACGCCGCATCGCGCCGCCCAGCGCGTTCCGTCGGCACAAGCTTCGGCCGGATATGAGCG
>JBGPYI010000074.1:0-8999 GCA_041493175.1 Gaiellaceae bacterium
CCGCGAAGCTCGGCCTGCATCCCGAGCGGCTGCAAGACGCCTGCAGCGAGGTAGTCGACGAAGGGCATGTCCGCGCGCGCGGCGATGTGGTCGGCGAGCGTCTCGAAGCCGACGTTCGAGTAGATGCGCCGCTGGCCCGGCCGCCCTGTCGGCGCGCCCGCCTCGAACGGGAGACCAGACGCATGGGCGAGCAGATGACGCACCGTCGATCCTTCGGGCTCGGCGGGCTCATCGAGATCGATCACACCCTCCTCCGCTGCAACGAGAGCCGCCAGAGTCGTGACGAGCTTCGTCACCGAAGCCCAGCACAGCACCTCGTCCCGGGCTCCGTACGTCGCGACGACCTCGCCGTCCCGCAGAACGCCCGCTGCCGCCGTCGGCGCGCGCCAGTCCTCGATCTGCCGGAGTGCGTCCACGGGCGGGCGATACTAGTGCCCATGGATCGCCGCCTCGTCTCCTCCGGCTCTCCCTACGAGCCGACGATCGGGTTCTCGCGGGCGGTGCGTGACGGCAGGCACGTCTTCGTCGCGGGCACGTGCGCCGTGATGCCCGACGGCGGCGTCCCGCCCGCCGATGCGTACGGGCAGGCGAGGCGTTGCCTGGAGATCATCGTCGCGGCCCTCGCCGAGGCCGGAGCTGCGCCGGAGCACGTGGTCCGCACTCGCACCTTTCTCCTGGACGTGAAGGACTCGGACGAGGTGGGCCGGGCCCACGGGGAGGTCTTCGGCGACGTGCGGCCTGCGAGCACGATGATCGTGGTCTCGGCGCTGCTCGATCCGCGCTGGCTGGTCGAGATCGAGGCTGACGCGCTGCTCCCCGAGGAGTAAGACTCCTGTATGGAGCACGACCACGACCTTAGGCGCCGACTTGGCGGCGCCGCTAGAGGACGTGCGGGCTTTGCCCGTGCGTCCGTCTGGGTGGCGACAGCTTCGGCGCAAAGGCGTGCTTGATTCCAACACGACACCTCCTCAGACTGCCGTCGTGGATGTAAAGCAGATCTACCCGGCGTCGATTACCGGGAAGGGCGCGCGCTTCGCACCGGGCGGCAGCGTGCTCGATCATGCGTTCGGCAAGAGCGACTCGTACACGCTGGGCGTCGAAGAGGAGTACATGCTCCTCGATGCAGAGACGTTCGACCTCGTGCAGCACATCGACACCGTGCTCGCCGCAGTCGCGGGTCACGAGCTCGAGCCGGTGATCAACACGGAGCTGATGCAGTCCGTGCTCGAGATCGCAACGCCGGTCTGTCACACGCCCGCCGAAGTCGGGGAGCAGCTGCGCCACATCCGCGGCTACGTCTGCGGCATCGCCCGCGACCGGGGAATGCGCGTCGGCTCGGCCGGGACGCACCCCTTCAGCCTGTTCGAGCGCCAGCGCATCACCGCGCGCGACCGCTACCGCTCGCTCGTCGACCAGATGCAGTACGTCGCACGCCGCGAGCTCATCTTCGGCATGCACATCCACGTCGCCGTGGACGACCCCGACAAGGCGATCCAGGTCGTCAACGGGCTGCTCCCCCACATCGGGCCGCTGCTCGCACTGTCGGCGAGCTCACCGTTCTGGCGCGGCGAGCCGACGGGTCTGCGCTCGAGCAGGCAGATGATCTTCGCGGCGTTCCCCCGCTCGGGCCCGCCGCCGCGCTTCGAGAGCTATGCGGATTACGCGGAGGTCGTCGGACAGCTCGAGAAGACCGGCTGCATCGCCGACTACACGCACATCTGGTGGGACATCCGCCTCCATCCGCGCCTCGGCACGATCGAGATCCGCATCTGTGACGCAGTGACGCGCCTCGAGCACGTCGTCGCCATCGTCGCGTACTGCCAGGCGCTCGTGAAGCTCTTCTCCGAGCGCTTCGACCGTGGCGAGAAGATTCCCTCGTACCACCGCATCCTCACGACCGAGAACAGGTGGCTGGCGGGGCGCTACGGGCTGGAGGCGCCGCTGATGGACCTGGCGACCGGCCGGCGGAACCGCGTCGCGGTCACGCAGTTGATCCGGCGGACGCTGAAGGAGATCGAGTCGCATGCGCGCGAGCTCGGCTCCGACCGTGAGCTCGAGGGCCTCGAGGAGATCCTGCGCAACGGCAACGGTGCCGACCGGCAGCTGCGTATCTTCAACGCGAACCGCGACATCGTCGAAGTGGTCAGCGAGATTGCGGACGCGACGGAGGTCGCAGCTGTGCCAACCTCGGTTACGTGATTGCGGCGACCTCTGTCGTGGGGGGAAGGGGCTCCGGGGAAACCGGGAGGTTTCCCCGCCTCGAAATCCTTCGCAGAGGCATCCGGCACGATGCATCTGCGAAGGGGTCACATAAAGAAGGGGTCCGAGCGAAGTGAGCGACGCGACTGAAGTGGCGGCCGAGCCTCAGCTCGCGAAGTAGGGTTCGCGCTCGATGCTGGGAGTAGGAGACCGAGTTCCAGACGCAACCGTCTGGACCGCACCAAACGAGCGCCGCAGTCTCGACGAGCTGCTCACGGACGGGCCTGCGCTCTTCGTCTTCTACCTCTTCGACTGGTCGGCGACCTGAACGCACGAGCTGGAGCTCCTGCGTGACAGGAGCCCAGAGTTCCGGGAAGCGGGCGTCCGCCCATTCGGCATCTCCGCCGACTCCGAGTGGACGCACATCGCGTGGGCTCAGGCGCTCGACCTGAACTTCCCGCTCCTCTCGGACTGGAACAAGGAGGCGATGCAGGCGTTCGGCGTCGAAGGGGAGTTCCGCGGCCACCGTGGCGTCGCGGATCGAACGGCCTTCCTCGTCGACCAGGACGGTACGGTCCTCGGCGCATGGCGCTACGACACGGCCGAGGTGCCGGACTTCGACGAGCTGCTTCGCGCCGCGCAGGCTATGTAGCGCTCGGCGCTGCTCTCTACCTCGCGGCCGGCGCGGCCGCGACGTGGCCGGCGATCCTGCAGGCCCGCTCGCACTTCCTCTCGGGAGGCGCGCCCGCCCATGGCGAAGCGTCTCCGGGCGACCACCTGCAGACGCTGTACCACTACTGGCTCGTCGGCCACCAGCTCGAGCACGGCCGCGCGCCATGGCGGGACCCGTACAGCTTCCGCCCGGAGGCGAAGCCGCAGCCGAACTACTCCGGTTGGCCCTACGGGATCCTCTTCTGGCCGCTCGGCGCGGTGTTCGGCCTTGTCGGCGGCTGGAACGTCCTGCAGATCCTCTTCTACGGGCTCGCGGGTCTCGCCTCGTGCGCCTGGCTGCGCGAGCTCGGACTGCCGCGGGGCCCGGCGCTGGCGGGCGGCCTCGCATTTGCGATCGCGCCCTACCGCGTGGAGCAGAGCGTCGGCCATCTGCTCGGACCGATCTCGATTCTCATCCCGCTTTCACTCTGGGCCTTCGAGCGAGCGCGGCGCGGGAATCGCTGGTGGCTCGCCCTCGCCGGTGCGGCGCTCGCATCGATTCCGCTCTCGGGACAGGTGCATCTCGCGCTCGGTGCGATCCCGTTCTTCCTCGGCTACGTGTTCTGCCGGACGCGCGACCGGCGTCTCTGGCTCGGCGCCGGAGCCGGGGCGGTCGCGGCGATCGGCGCCGGCCTGGTCGTCCGCCAGACGGTGATCGAGCAGTCGACACAATCGGGAGGGCGCTCGCTTGACGAGATCACGCTCTATTCCGCGCACGTCGGCGACTTCGTCTCTCGGCATGTCGATCACTCGCGCAGCGAGCAGTTCGTCTTCCTCGGCTGGGCGACACCGCTCGTCGCGCTCGCCGGTCTCCTCCTGCTCATTCGAGCACGCCGCTACGCAGTCGCCGCGATTCTCGGGCTCGGAGCGCTCGTGCCCATCGTGCTCGCGCTCGGAACGCGCACGCCGATCTACACGGCGCTCTGGCACGCGCTGCCGCCGTTTCGCTTCCCACGAGTCCCGGAGCGACTCCTGCCGATCGCCTGCCTGTGCATCGCGGCGCTCCTTGCCTACGCCGTCGCGCAGAGCAGGCGCACGATCGTCGCCGCGCTCGCCGTCGCATTGCTCCTCGTCGACCTGCATGCGCACGTCTACGGCAAATCTGCGCGCGGCGACCCGACGGGAGTGATGCCGTCGACGGCCGGGCGCCTGCTCGAGCTTCCCGTCTTCGATCCCGGCGTCCATTACGGCAGCGTCTACCTCTGGTACGACACCGAGGCGCAACGTCAGCGGCCCGGCGGCTACTCGACGACCGCGCCGAAGCCGGCGAAACAGGTCGCGGACCGTCTCCAGCGGCTCAACTGCGGCGACTGGAGCGGCAACATGACCGGCGAGCTGAAACGCCTCGGCGTCGGCTCGATCGCGCTGCACCGCGGGCTCTACGTCCACAATCCCGCCGTGCCGGGAACGGGCTGGTTCGCGTCACGGGGACTGCTGGCGCACGGCTGGAGGGTGCAGCGCACCGCCGGGCCCGTGTGGCTCTTCGAGCGCGGCGGCATCGGCATCGCGCCGAAGCGCGTCGAGCCTGAGCGCTCCCGCCCAATCTTCTGCCAGGGCTGGTTCGCGGACAGCGCCGCGGTGGGCCGGTACATGAGCGAGACCCACGCGCCGTTCTGGATCTACGGGAGCGGCCGCCTGCGACTCGAGGTCGCGACATCGTCCTTGACGTACCGCGTAACGATCGACGGCCGGCCCGGGCTCGACCTGCGAGGTCGCGGCTGGCATCTCGTCGCCGTCGACGTGCCGCGGCTGGTGAGAACCGAGGGACAGAAGCACCGCGTCGGACTGAAGCTGATCCGGGTCGCTACATCCCCAATGCGTGGTCCCCGGAGTCCACGTAGAGCGTCGGCCCCGTGACATTCCTCGCGTCGTCCGAACGGAGAGAGGCCGCGGCCGCGCCGACATCGTCGGCGTCGATGTGCCGGTGTAGCGGCGAACGCTCTTCCACGATCGCCTCCATCGTCGGGAAGCCGGCGATCGAGCGCGCGGCCAGCGTGCGCACGGGCCCGGCGGAAATCGCGTTGACGCGAATGTTCTTCTGGCCGAGGTCCCACGCGAGATAGCGCATCGACGCGTCGAGCGTCGCCTTCGCAACGCCCATCACGTTGTAGTGGGGAACAGCGCGCTCGCCTCCAAGATACGTCATGGTGACGATCGAGCCGCCGCCGCGCGCCTCCATCAACGGCTCCGCGGCACGCGCGCACGAGACGAGCGAGTAGGCGCTCACGTCGAGTGCCATCCAGAAGCGGTCGCGCGGTGTGTCGGTGAAGCGGCCTTCGAGATCCTCCGCAGCGGCGAAGGCGACCGAGTGCACGAGCAGGTCGAGGCCGCCGTCGAATGCTTCGCCGACTTCGCGGAAGACCCGTGCGACGTCCTCGTCGGAGCGGACGTCGCATTCAGTCACAAGTGGGCTGGAGACGGACTCGGCCAACTCGCGGACGCTCTTCTCGATCCGCTCGCCCTGGTACGTGAATGCAAGCTCAGCCCCGGCGTCCGCGAGCCGCTTCGCGATCGCCCAGGCGATCGACCGCTTGTTCGCGACGCCGAGAACCAGACCCCGCTTCCCTTCATAGCTTCCGGTCACTCCGCGAGCATAAATCCCTTCCGGTACATTGCGGCCCCTTGCGCCGTTCTGTGGGTCTCCTTGCGGTCGCAGCGGCGCTCTCGGCGACCATCCCCGCCGGCGCGGCTCTCGTTCCGATCGACCGCACCTTCGGCGATCTGACCGTTCCTCGCGTTCGGGCGGGCAAGCTCACCATTCCGAAGAACCAGGCCTCCGGCCGCGTGCGCGTGATCGTCGGCCTGCCACTTCCCGCACTCGCGTCCTCACAGGGCCGAGGGCTGTATGCACACGGCGGCATCCGAAGGCTGGACGTGGGAAGTGCTGCTTCGCGCCGCTATCTCGCCCAACTTTCCGCCACACAGCGCGTCGCGGCGGCACGGCTCCTGCGCGCGATCCCGAAGGCGCGAATCGGCCAGCGCTACCAGGTAGTGCTCGATGGATTCACCGTCTCGCTGCCGGTAACGAAGCTGCCCGCGCTTGCGCGCCTCGGCTTCGTGCAGAAGATCTATCCCAGTGTCCGCTACCACCTCGCGACCGACACCAGCCCTTCGGTGATCGGCGCTACCGAGCTGCAGACGCTCACGGGCGCCAAGGGCGACGGGATCAAGATCGGCATCGTCGACGACGGCGTCGACAGCACGAACCCGTTCCTGAATCCAACCGGTTACTCCTACCCGGCGGGCTTCCCGAAGGGCGGCCGGAAGTGGACGACGCCGAAGGTCATCGTCGCGCGAGCGTTTCCCGGACCGAATTCGGGCCGGCCGGGCCGGCTGCCGATCGACCGGGAGGCCTCGTTCCACGCGACCCATGTCGCAGGCATCGCGGCCGGCGACTCCGGAACGTGCTCGCCGGGCGGCCGTGACCATCCGCCCACGTGCGGGCTCTCGGGCGTCGCGCCGCGCGCGTGGATCGGCAACTACCGGGTCTTCAACGTACCCACGCCGATCGGCCACGTTGCCAACACGCCCGAGATCGCCGCGGCGTTCGAGTTCGCCGTGCGCGACGGCATGGATGTCATCAACTTCTCCGGCGGCGGCGCCGAGACGGAGCCCGCAAACGACGCAATGGTCGACGTCATTCGCAACGTAACGGCCGCCGGCGTCGTACCGGTGATCTCAGCCGGAAACGATCGCGACCAGTTCGGCATGGGCTCGGTCGGCTCGCCCGGATCGGCTCCCGAGGCGATCACCGTCGCGGCCGTCTCGAACACCCATGTCTTCGCCACCACGCTCTCGGTGCGGACGGCCGGCGCGCCCGACGACCTGAGGAGCATCGCGATCGCCGGTGCCGGCGGGACCAGCTTCCCGGGCTCGTTCGCGTTCACCGCCCGCCGGCTGGTCGACGTCGGAGCGCTCGGCGGAACGGCCGGAGAGGGGGTCGACCGGCGTCTCTGCGGCCCTGACGACGACACGAATAATCCCGACAAGTCCCAGCTGCGTCCCGGATCGCTGAACGGCGACATCGCGTTTGCGTCTCGCGGACACTGCACGTTCATCTCGAAGGCGATTCGCGCGGCACGCGCAGGTGCAATCGCGCTCGTGCTCGTCGACAATCGGGCGGGCGGGCCTGACGCGATTCCCATCGAGCTGCCGCTGCCGGCAGGAATGATCTCCGACCTCGACGGCGCTCAGCTGCGCGCGTATCTCGCCACCACGGGCGGTGCCGCCGACGTGACGGTCGGCAACGCCGTCCAGCGCGTGGAGACCGGCCGCAGCGGCGTGGTCACGAGCTTCTCTTCCGGAGGACCGACCGCGTTCGAGCACCTGCTCAAGCCGGATGTGTCCGCGCCGGGAGGCCAGATCCTTTCGTCCACCCTCCCGGAATTCAGCGGGGGCTCGCCGTTCGCCGTCTTCGACGGCACCAGCATGGCCGCTCCACACGTGTCAGGAGCCGCAGCCATGCTCCTTCAGCTTCACCGCGGGTGGTCGCCACAGCAGGTCAAGTCCGCGCTCGTCTCGACCGCGGGCGCCGCCTGGGGTGACACCGCGCGCACCCACGAGGCTGCCGTGACGCTCGAGGGCGGAGGCCTCGTCGACCTGCCGCGTGCGGCCCGGCCGCTCGTGTTCACCGAGCCGGCGTCGCTCTCGTTCCAGGATCTCAACGTCAACCACGGCAGCGACAGCAGAGCGCTGCTCGTTCGCGTCACGGACGCCGGCGACGGCGCGGGAACCTGGGAAGTGCAGCTCGCGCCGCAATCGACCTCGGGCGGCGCGTCGCTCGATGTGCCGCCGGCCCTCGTCGTCCCGCCGGGCGGCGAGGCAGACCTCGTCGCGGTGGCACGGGGCAGCACCGATGCGGCGGCCGGCGAGGACTACGGGTTCATCCTGCTGCGGCGCGGCGACCTCACGCGCAAGATTCCCTACGAATTCTTCGTCGGCAGGCCTCAGCTCGGACTGCTGCAGCCGAAGCGGCTCGAACGCTTCCAGCTCGGCGACACGGTGAACGGACCGAACCGCGTCTCCGCGTACTGCTGTCCAGCGGCACCGTTCGGCCCTCCGCCGGACTACGTGGGGCCCGCGATGAACGAGACCGGCACGGAGACGCTCTACGTCACGAGCATCGACAAGCCCGTCGCCAACCTCGGCGTCGCAGTCGAGGCGTCGAGCACCGGGTCGCTCGTCGACCCCTGGTTCCTCGGCTCTCCCAACGAGCGCGACGTGCAGGGGTATGCAGGAACCCCGGTCAACGTCAACGAGCTGATGGACGACTTCAGCTTCGACATCGGCGCAGCGGGAGCGTCGCTCCCGAAGGTCCAGCGCTTCTATATCGCGGTCGACTCGGGCTCGGACGACTTCACGCACCGCTCCCTTCCCGGCGGCTACGTGCTCCGCTCGTGGGTGAACGACGTGCGCCCGCCGCGGATCCGGCTGCTGACGAAACGCGTCGCCGCCGGGCGTCCGACGATTGTTGCCCGGGTGATCGACAAGGGCGCCGGCGTCGACCCGCTGTCCCTGGTGATCGCGTACCGGGGCGTGCTCGTCGGCGCCGTGCTGTACGACCCGACCTCGGGAATCGCGATCTTCCCGCTCCCGCAGCAGGCGTCAAAGATTCCGAAGGGCCGCACTCGCGCCGTCATCACCGCGTCTGATCACCAGGAGGCGAAGAACGTCAATTCGGTCGGCGACGACATCCTCCCGAACACGGCCTTCAGGCCGGTGGGGATCACCGGCGTCTCCGGCCCAGCGCTGACGTGGGTCGCCCCGACGGAGAATCAGTGCGTCGGAAAGACGGCCGGCCTAGTGGTGGTCGCAAGCTCGACGAAGCGAGTGCGATCGGTGCGCTTCCTCGTCGACGGGAAGCAGATCGACATCGACCGGAAGGGCGCGGCCGATGTCTTCTCGGGCTCGTGGACGACACGCCTCGCGCCGGCTGGGAAGCACGAACTGCGAGCGGTCACGACGGATGCCGGCGGGCGCACGCTCGCCGTGACGCGTCACGTGAAGGTCTGCCGGTAACGCACACCCGCGTAGCCGTCGTCACCGGCGCGTCGAGCGGGATCGGCGAGGCGATCGCGCGCGCTCTCGCC
>JBGPYI010000033.1:0-12110 GCA_041493175.1 Gaiellaceae bacterium
ATGGATCCGTTCCAGATAGTGCGCATGGCCGCCTTGGAATTGTAGAGGGACCGGGCTGTTTCGCCCTCGGGTAGGGCTTCCCTGCAAATTACGATGGGGGCGTGGCGACCACTACTACGACCACCGGGACGCGGACGATCGCCCGCCTGTGGCAGGACGCCGTCGCCCGGGACCTCGACGGCCCCGCCTACCTCGTCCAGGAAGGCGAGGCCTGGCGGCCCGTGTCCTGGGCGGAGGCCGCCCAGGCGGTCGACGAGATCGCCCACGGACTGCTCGCCCTCGGAGTGCGGAAGGGGGACGCGTTCGCGATCCTCGCCTCTACCCGCCTCGAGTGGGTGCTCTTCGATTTCGCGCTCGGACTGATCGGCGCCGTCGGCGCCCCCGTCTACATGAACAGCTCGCAGAGGGATGCCGTGTACGTCGTCGAGCACTCCGAAGCCGTCGGCGTGCTCTTCGAGGACGAAGAGCAGCGCGCGAAGCTCGACGGGCTGGAGCTCGAGCACGTGCTGACGTTTGCCGACCTCCCCGCGCTGCGGGAGCGAGGGCGCGCGCACGCGGCGGAGCATCCCCGGGCGGTCGAAGAGGCCGCCGCCGCGATCGACGAGAACGATCTCTTCACCTTCATCTATACGTCTGGCACCACCGGCCCGCCGAAGGCCTGCATGATCCTGCACCGCAACTACTACGCGATGGTCGACGCGGTGCGGCAGGTGCAGGACTTCACCGTCACCGACGACGTGATGCTGCTGTACCTCCCGCTCGCACACAACTTCGGCCGCTGTCTGACGCTTCTCGGCGCGCACATCGGGTACACGATCGCGTTCTGCCCCGATCCGTACGCGGTCGGGGACGCGCTCCCCGCGGTGCGGCCGACCGTCTTCCCGAGCGTGCCTCGTGTGTACGAGAAGGTGCACACGGCCGTCACGGCCAAGTTCGACGAAGCCACGGGCCTGAAGCGGCGGCTGATCGACTGGGCGCTACGGGTCGGCGGCAAGGTCAGCAAGCTGCGCGAAGCGGGGCGCTCCGTGCCGCCCACGCTCGCGCTGCGGCACAAGCTCGCCGACCGGCTCGTGTACTCCAAGGTGAAGTCGCGTCTGGGCGGCAACCTCCGCATCGGCGTGTCGGGTGGCGCGCCCCTCGCCAAGGAGATCATCGAGTTCTTCGCCGCGCTCGACGTCGTCATCCTCGAGGGCTACGGCCTGACCGAGTGCACGACCGGTGCGACGATCAACCGCCCGACGCGCTACCGCTTCGGCAGCGTCGGGCCGGCGCTGCCCGGCGTCGAACTGCGCGTCGCGGACGACGGCGAGGTGTTGATCAAGACCGACACGGTCTTCGGCGGGTACTTCAAAGACGAGGAGGCGACGCGCAATGTCCTCTCGGAGGACGGCTGGCTGCGCTCCGGCGACGTCGGCCACATCGACGAGGACGGCTTCCTCACGATCACCGACCGGCTGAAGGACCTCCTCGTCACCGCGGGCGGGAAGAACGTCGCGCCGCAGAATCTCGAGAACGCGCTCAAGACGCATGCAGTGATCTCGCAGGCACTCGTCGTCGGCGACCGTCGTCCCTACGTCGCAGCGCTGATCACGCTCTCGGAGGATGTCGACCCCGGAAGCGCGGAGCCGGCGGTGCAGCGTGCCGTCGACGAGGTCAACAGCGAGCTCTCACGCTACGAGCAGATCAAGCGGTTCACGATCCTGCCCCGCGACTTCACCCTTGAAGCCGGAGAAGTGACACCGACGCTGAAGCTCAAGCGCCGGGTCTGCCAGGAGCACTTCGCCGCCGAGATCGAGGCGCTCTACTCTTGACCGACGTCTTCCTCGTTCTATCCGCGTTCCTCGCGAGCGCGGTCGAGACGGTCGAGGCGCTCACGATCGTGCTCGCCATGGGCCTCACCCGCGGTTGGCGGCCGGCGCTTGCCGGGGCGGCAGCTGCGACGGTCGCGCTCGCCGCGATCGTCGCGGCACTCGGGCCCGCGCTCACCGTGATCCCGATCGAGGTGCTACGGCTCGTTGTCGGAGCACTGCTGCTGGTCTTCGGCTTGCAGTGGCTACGCAAAGCGATCCTGCGCGCAAGCGGCTGGCGCGCGCTGCGCGACGAAGATGCGGTGTTCGCACGCGAGCGAGCGGAAGCCGCGACCGCGCCGCATGTGGAACACGCCGGTCTCGACTGGTACGCGTTCACGATCTCGTTCAAGGGCGTGCTCCTCGAAGGGCTCGAGGTTGCCTTCATCGTGCTGACGTTCGGAAGCACGCAGGGAAGCATTCCGCTGGCCGCGCTTGGGGCCGGCGCAGCGGTCGTGCTCGTCGTCCTGGCAGGGATCCTCGTGCGCGAACCGCTCAGCCGCGTCCCCGAGAACACGCTCGCGTACGCGGTCGGCGTGATGCTGACGACCTTCGGGATCTTCTGGGGCGCGGAGGGAGCAGGTGTCGACTGGCCGGGCGGGGACGCGTCGCTTCCGGGACTGCTCGCCTTCGTCTTGCTGATCTCGCTGGGCTTCGTCACGACACTGCGGCGCCGCCGGAAGCTCGCGGTCGCATGAAGCGGTTCGCGAAATTCTGGTGGGACTTCGTGGTCGGCGACGACGGTCGTGTCGCCGTCGGCATCGCGGTCGCGTTCGGGCTCACGGCTCTGCTCGCGACAACGTCCGTGCCTGCGTGGTGGGTGCTGCCGCTGGCGGTCGCCGCGGTGCTGTGGCTGTCGCTGAGCCGGGTAGCGCGCTAGCTAGACGCGCCGGCCGCCGGCGAAGTTCGACGAGTAGTAGCCGCTGAGCGAGGAGATCTTCACGACGTCGCCCGTGTGCGGCGCGTGGATGAACTGGCCGCCGCCGATGTAGATCCCCATGTGGCTCGCGCCGGTGAAGAAGACGAGGTCGCCGGGCTGCAGCTCGCTGATCGAGACGGACGTGCCCATCCCGTACATCGCGTACGAGCTGTGCGGCAACGAGACGCCGATTTGCGCGAAGACATACGCCACGAACCCGGAGCAGTCAAAGCCGCGCGGGGTGGATCCGCCCCAGACGTAGGGCACACCGAGGTAACGCATCGCGATCCCGACGACGCCGCCGTGGACATTCGGAGGCGCGACGGTAGAGCCTTCCGGCGTCGAGGCCGAGACGCCCACACCGTCCGGCACGGGGAACTGCACGCCCGAGAGGCGAGACCGTGCTGCGGCAGCGAGCTGGCGCTGCTGCGCGGCCTCCGCGGCCCGCATGCTGGCAATCTGACCCTTGATCGACGAGAGCAGCTGCCGGCGCGAAGCCAACTGCGACTCGATCCGCTGCTTCTGCGCGGCTTTCTGCGCAACGATGCTCTGCTGCTCCGAGTGCGCCCTGCGCAACGCAACCCGGTGTCGCTGGATCGCTGCCTTGAACGACGTCACCTGGTGGACGATGCTCGTGTCCTGCGCAGAGGTCGAGTTGACGGCCTCGATCCGGTTCAGCAGATCGTCGAGGCTCGACGCGCCGAGAAGCACCGACAGCGTCGAGTTGTCCTGGGTCGACGTGTACGCGCTCACGAGCCGCGCGGCGAGCGAGTCCTGCGCGATCTTCAGGTTCGCGCGCGTGACCTTCAACTGCAGGCGGTTCTCGCGCTGGTCAGTCTCGATCTTCTGCAGGCGCACGTTGGCGAGGTTGTAGGACTCGACGGCCGCCCCGAGACTGTTGTCGATCTGCTGGATCTGGGCGAGGACCTGATGCGCTTGCGCCTGCTTGGACGCGACCGTCCCCGGCGTCGCATGAGCCGATGCCGCCGCACACAGCGCCGCTATGGAGAGGAGGAACGCCTGCGCCTGTCGTTTCCTGCCGCTGGCCACCAGCACGCGGAAGATCCGGGTCGACTGGCGCACCGGAGGGGGCCGGTACGTCACAAGTGGGGCACCCTAGCAACGACTTCGGATGTCTGCAACCGCTTTCCGAGCCTAAAAGTCATCAATTCTCCCATGTGTGAGGACCGCACAAAGTCTGTGCTTGCTAGGGTCAGCGGCCGTGCGTCGGCGTAGGGAGAGCCGCCTCGCGCTCGGGCTGGCGCTCGGAGCCGCGCTCCTCCTCGGTGTCTTTCTCCCGGGGGCTGAAGGGGCGGGGTCGCTGCGCCAGCAGCAGGCAGGGCTTTCCGCCCGCTCCCAGACGGCTCTCCTGAGCCTCTACGCCCTCGATTCGCGCCTCGCACGGGCCCGGAGCGAGCTGGCTGGCCTCCGGGGCCGGGCGCAGGGCCTCAGGCTCGAGCAGGAGCGGGTCCAGCAGGAGGTCGACGTCGTCGCGGGCAACCTCAAGGCGTCCCAGCGGCTCCTCGGCGACCGGCTACGGGCTCTTTACGAGGAGGGAGAGCCGGACGCGCTCGCCGTCCTCCTCGGCGCCACATCGCTCGACGATGCCGTCACCCGGCTCGACGAGCTCGAGCGGAGCGCCCGCCAGGGCGCCCAGGCAGCCAGGGACGCTCGGGACGGACGCGCAAAGCTGCGGGGCCTCGCCCTCGACCTCGCCTCCCGCATCCGCGAGGTTCAGGCCCTCGAGGCCCGAGCCGAGCGGACTGCAGCTGCGCTCGAGAGCGCGCGCACCAACCGGGTCTCATATCTGGCGGCGCTCGCCCGGCAGCGGCGGCTGAACGCCCGTCAGATCGCGGCCCTCGATTCCCGCGCTCGGCAGAGCGTGGCAAAGGCGCAGGCGGTGCAGTCGCAGACCGCCGCGGCTTCGTCCCCAGCCGGCGCCCCTTCGGTCGCTGACGGCGCGCGGACGCTGACCGTGACCTCGACCGGCTACTCGTTGCCGGGGAGGACCGCCACCGGGCTTCCGGTCGGCCGCGGGATCGTCGCCGTCGATCCAGCTGTGATCCCGCTCGGGACCCGGATGTCGATTCCGGGGTACGGCGAAGGGGTGGCCGCCGACACGGGCAGCGCGGTGCTGGGCATGACGATCGATCTCTGGTTCCCGACCCTGGCGGAGGCCCTCGCCTGGGGCCGGCGCACGGTAACGATCACCCTTCATTAGACTGTCCTCCGCCCGCGGCCGGGGGAAGGACGCCCAGTATGAGTCAGACCGTACAAGCGGACGAGCAGGCGCTGGCCCAGGTCCGCGTCCTGATCGTCGACGACCACGATCTCTTCAGGAGTGGGCTACGCAACCTCCTGGAGGACGAGGGCGTCCATGTCGTCGGGGAAGCCGCCGCGGGTCAAGAAGCCCTGAACATCGTCCGCGAGGTGGCGCCCGACGTCGTCGTGATGGATCTGAACATGCCCGGCATGGGCGGTGTGGAAGCGACACGCCACATCTCGACGATCGCGCCGCTCACGCGCGTCGTAATGCTGACGATCTCCGACCAGGACAACGACGTGCTCGACGCAATCTTGGCGGGCGCGTGTGGCTATCTGCTGAAGGACTCTTCGATTCAAGAGCTAATCGCAGGAATCAGGGCGGCATCGCGCGGCGAGTCTCTGATCTCGCCGACGATCGCCTCGAAGGTCCTGCAGCGCGTGCGAGCGTCCAGCACTCAGCCGGAGATCGAGAGCACGATCCGGGCCGAGCTCTCGGAGCGCGAGATCGAGGTGCTGAAACTGATCGCCAACGGCAAGGACAACGCGATGATCGCCGGCGAGCTCCACATCAGTCCGAAGACGGTGAAGAACCACATCTCGAACATCCTCATGAAGCTGCAGATCGACAACCGCATCCAGGCCGCCGTTTACGCGGTCAGAAGCGGAATCGTCTAGTTAGACCCTTAACCGGACCTCGTCCGCGCGGCTGCGCAGCGAGGAAAGAAGCCCGCGAAGGTTGCTGAGGTCGCCGTCGGCCGCCGACAGCCGCTGCCCGAGGTGGGCGAGCTCGGAGTGCTCGACCTCGTGCGGCTTGCCCCCGAGCTTTGCGGCGACCTGCGCGATCCTGCGCTCGAGCCGCCAGCGCTCGGCCTCCAACGCGAGCGCTCTCGCATACCCGGCTGTGAGCGTGTTCTCGATGGCGTCGATGCTCGGCGCATCCTCGCCGTCTGGCGGAGCGTCGAGCAGTGAGCGGATCTCATCGTGGATCATGGAGGCGTCGACCTCGATTTCCGGGATTCGGACAAGTATCGAGTCTGGGGCCCTCCCCGCACATGGGCCGCCCGGACTATCTTCCGCCCTGCAAAGGCCCATCTTCTTGGCTCGATCTGATCAGGCTCGAAAAATGGATTTCCGCGTGAACCGCCGTCTTCTCGCAGCCCTCTTCGCACTGGCCGCCCTGGCGGCGCCGGTGGCGACGCCCGCCGGGCCCACGCAGGACTCGCAGCTGCAGCGCCGGCTCGCCCGCGCGCTGCGCGTCCCTCACGTCGCCCCTGCCCGGTCGGCGGCCGTCGCTTTCGATCTCGCTTCCGGCACCGCCCTCTTCGAGCAGAACGCCGACCGGCCACTGGCGCCGGCGTCGAACGAGAAGCTGCCGCTGACCTACGCGGCCCTCGTGCGGCTTGGTCCCGCATTCCGGATCGAGACCGACGTGCTCGGTGAGGGCGAGCAGGATGGAACACAGTGGACCGGGACCCTGGTCCTGAAGGGCAACGGCGATCCGACACTGTCCCGTGCCGACCTGCGCGCGCTCGCCACACAGATCAAGTTCGTGGGGATTCGGAGCGTGACGGGAGGGGTGATCGGCGACGAGAGCGCGTACGACGCGCGCCGCATCGTGGCCGGGTGGAAGCCGAGCTTCTTCATCGGCGAGTCTCCGCCTCTTTCGGCCCTCGTCGTCGACCGCGCTCGCGTCGGCCCCGTCGTCACTCGCACGCCGGCGCTCGCAGCTGCAACGGCTTTCCGTGACGCGCTGCGGAAAGTGGGCATCTCCGTCGACGGTCCCGTCCGGACCGGGCCGGCCGACGAGTGGTCGGAACTGCTCGCCAGCGTCTCCTCGCCGACGCTCGCGGCGATGGTGCGCTTCATGGACCGCGAGAGCGACAACTTCACCGCGGAGATGCTGCTGAAGCAGCTCGGGCTCGCCGAGCTCGGCCACGGCACCAGCGCCGCGGGAGCGTCTGTGGTCACGCAGACGCTCGTCGAAGCCGGCGTGCCGATGACGGGCGTGCGCATCGTCGACGGCTCGGGCCTGTCGCGGCTCGACCGCCTGACGGCCACTGCGCTGGGAAGCCTGTTGGAGATCGCCTGGACGGACCCGGCCGTGGGCCCGGCTCTACTCGCGGCCCTCCCGGTGGCAGGCGTGAGCGGAACGCTGCACGACCGTCTGCGCAAGCCGCCGGCGCGAGGGCGAGTCCTGGCGAAGACCGGCACGACAGACAACGCGTCGTCGCTGTCCGGCTACGTCAGCGACCGCTACGCGTTCGCAGTAGTGCAGAACGGCCACCCCCTGTCCTACTGGTGGGCCCGCCGCGCGCAAGACCGCTTCGCGCAAATCCTCGCCGGCTCCTAGCCGCACCAGAGTCGACACGTTTTCGCGACGCCGGCGTCTCACTTTGGGGTCTGACCCCATGTCTGTCGCGTGGAGACATGTCGGACATGTCCTGGGCGTACGGTCTTTGCGTCAAACGGCGCACTTTCGGCTCACGCACGTGCGCGTTTGGGGTCAGCTCCCAAGACACGTCTCGAAGGGACGTCAGGTTCGAAGAAGCTCGACCAGGTCGGCTTCAGACAGGAGCGGGACTTCGACCTTGCGCGCTTTCGTCAGCTTCGAGGCGCCGGGCTCCTCGCCGACGATCAGTCCCGTCGTCTTGCCGGAGACGGAGTTCACGACCTTCGCGCCTTTCGCCTCCAGCGCTGCCGCCGCTTCGTCGCGCGAGAAGGCTTCGAGCGTGCCGGTGATCACGTACGTGTTGCCCGTGAGCGGGCCTTCGACCGGCTTTAGCTCATCGCCGATCTCGAAGCGTAGACCGAGCGAACGCAGTTCCTCCACGAGCGCGCGGTTCGCGTCGTCGGCAAACCACTCGGCGATCGCCTCCGCCCGTTCCGGGCCGATGCCTTCCACCTCGAGGATGTCCTCCTGGCTCGCCGCCACTAGGCGGTCGACGCTCTCGAAGTGCCGCGCGAGATTCTGGGCCGTTACCCAGCCGACGTCCGGGATGTTGAGCCCGAACAGAACGCGGTGGAACGGCACTTGCTTCGACGCCTCGATCGACTCGATCGCATTCGCCGCGGAGATCTCGCCGTAACCCTCGACCTCCATCAACTGCTCCTTCGTCAGCCTGTAGAGCTCCGGCAGCGAGCGCACGAGCTCGAGATCCCACAGACGACGCACGGACTGCTCGCCGACACCCTCGATGTCCGCGGCCGCCTGCACCCAGTTGATCAGCGACTCCAGTCCGCGTGACGGACAGGCCCGGTTGGGACACCTGTGCATCGCTTCGCCCTCCGGCTTGACGATGTCCGCGCCGCAGAGCGGGCACTTCTTCGGCATCTTGAACGGCTTCGTCCCCTTCGCGTGGGGAAGCACAGGTCCGACGACCTGAGGGATGACGTCGCCGGCACGCTGGACGATCACGTTGTCACCCTCGCGGATGTCCTTGCGGTTGATGTCCTCCTCGTTGTGCAGCGTCGCCTGCGAGACCGTGACGCCGCCGACCTCGACGGGCTCGAGCTGCGCCCACGGGTTCAGCGCCCCTGTACGGCCGACGCGAATGTGGATCTTCTCGAGCTTCGTCTGCGCGGTCAGCGGCGCCCACTTGTACGCGCGTGCCCAGCGCGGCCGGTCATGCAGCGCGCCGAGGCGGCGCTGCTGGTCGAAGGAGTCGACCTTGATCACGATCCCGTCGATCTCGTAGTCGAGCTCGCTGCGCCGCTGCTCCCACTCGCGGCACGCGGCGGCGACCGACGCGACGCTTTCGTGCCGTTCCGCGTGCGGATTCGTTCGGAACCCGTGCTCGCGCAGCCACCGCAGCGCCTCCCAGTGACTGTCCGCGGGAAAGCCCTCGCGATGACCGAGGCCGTGAATCCAGATCGACAGGGGGCGCTCGGCGGTGATCGTGGAGTCCTTGAGTCGCAGTGAGCCCGCCGCCGCGTTGCGTGGGTTCGGCGTCGGCTTCTTCCCTTCCGCAATCAGGCGCTCGTTGAGCTGGCTGAAGCCGCTGAGCGGGAGATACACCTCGCCACGCACCTCCAGCAGCGGCGGCGGCGTCTCGCCCTCGCCGAGCTGCATGCGCATCGAGATCGCCTTGATCGTGCGCACGTTCGGCGTTTCATCCTCCCCTTGCCGGCCATCGCCGCGCGTCGCGCCGCGCACGAAGACCCCGTCCTCGTAGATGAGGTTGATCGAGAGTCCGTCGATCTTCGGCTCCGCCACATACGCGACGTCGCTCGTGCCGAGCCGCTTGCAGACGTCCTGATGCCATTTCTCGAGCGCCTCGTCCGTCGTGACCTTCTCGAGCGAGCCCATCGGGGACGGGTGCTCGACCTTCTGGAACTTCTCCGACGGCGGAGCGCCCACACGCTGCGTCGGCGAATCGGGCGTGACGAGCTTCGGGTTCGCCTCCTCCAGCCGGACGAGCTCGTCGTAGAGCGTGTCGTACTCCCCGTCCGAGACCTCCGGATCGTCGAGGACGTGGTAGCGGTAGAGGTGGTACGTGAGCACGTCGCGCAGCTCGGCCGCGCGCTTCTCCTCCTTAGAGGACCCCACTGAGGCGCCGCTTGCCGGCGCCGTCTGAGAGGAGGTGCGGGCTTTGCCCGTGCCTCCGTTTGACTGATCATCTCGGGAACCCCCCGAACCTCCCCTTCGCTTAGAGGACGCCATATAGCTCCTCCGCCGTGTCGACGAGCGCGTCCGGCTCCTCGGCCTCGAGCAGTTCACGGGCATGGATGCCGCCCCACGTGACGCCGATCGAGAACAGACCCGCAGCCTTCGCCGCCCTGACGTCGAACGGTGCGTCACCGACGTAAGCGGCCTCGTCTGCGCGGGCGCCCATCCGGTCGAGTGCGAGCAACAGCGGCTCCGGATCAGGTTTGTGCCGTGCCGTCTCGTCTCCGCCGACGACCGTCTCGAACAGATGCGCAATCGGAATGCGCGCGAACGCAAGCTCGACGGTCTGGCGCCGCTTCGCGGTGACAATTCCGAGCCGCCGGCCCTCGTCCTTCAGCCGGACCAGCACGTCGTCCATCCCCACGCAGCAGACGAGCTCGTCGTGCAGCGGCTCGTTGTGCGCGCGATAGACAGTGACGAGCTCGTCGACCTTGTCTGGAGCGAGGGCGTGCATCTGCGCCTCCAAACCGGGCCCTCCGACCGCCGCCATCAGCTCCTCGTCGGGAATTTCGGCGCCGAGAACCTCCTTTGCGGCATGCCGCATCGACGCCAGAATGATCGCTCCGGAGTCGATCACGGTGCCATCGAGATCGAAGAGAACGACGGGAAAGCGCATGAGTTGATGCTAGTTAGTCGTACGCCACCGACGTGAGGTACAGCCCCCACGGCGGAGCGGTTGGTCCGCCCTCCGGCCTCGTGCGCCCTTCGAGCAGCGGTGCGATGCGCTCCGGGGGCAACTCGAGCATCGTGCCGACCAGCGTCCGCACCATGTGCCTGAGGAAGCTGTTCGCCGTGATCTCGAACTCCAGCGCGTCGCCGCGCCGGTGCCACACGGCCGCCGTGACGTTACGCCGGAACACCTCGTGCTTCGTCTCGGTCGGCGTGAACGCCCGGAAGTCGTGCTCACCCACCAGGAGGTCGGCCGCGACCGCCAGACGCTCCTCGTCGAGCGGCCGTGAGTACCACCACGAACGCCGTTGCTCGAACGGAGACGACTCGCGACGGCGCCAGATGCGGTAGCGGTAACTGCGCGAGCGCGCCGAATGCCGCGCATTGAAGTCCGGCCCCACTTCCCCGGCCGCGATGATCGCGACGTCGTCCGGCAAGGCCGCATTGAGCGCTTCGGCAACCCGCTGCGCGGGCGGGCCGCCTTCGACGTCGACGCTGACGACGTTGCCGAGTGCGTGCACGCCCGTGTCGGTTCGCCCTGCGACGGCGAGGCCGGCGAAGGAGGGAAAGACACCGAGCGCGTCGCGCACGACTCCCTCGATCGTGCGCAAGCCCGGCTGCACCGCCCAGCCGTGGAAATGGGTGCCGTCATACTCGAGCGTCAGCTTCAGCCGCACGTCAGGTCTCCCTGACTTCGTTTGTCAGGTTTGCCTTATGTTCTAGTGATTTGCGGTATATTTGGTACACTCTAGTCAATGACGGAGCGGCAAGCCTTCCTTCTGCAGCGAGTGCAGCCGGCGATGGTCGGGCTCATCGACGGCTCGCTCTCGACTCTGGCGCCGATCTTCTCCGTCGCCGTCATCACCCACAAGCCTCACTACGCCTTCATCGCAGGGGTCGCCACCGCGTTCGGCGCGGGCATCTCGATGGCATTCTCGGAAGGGCTCTCGGATACGGGCGAGTTGACCGGCCGGGGGAACCCGATGGTTCGCGGCTCGATCACCGGCGTCGGAACGTTCGTGGGCGGCATTCTGCACACCCTGCCCTTCCTCATCCCGCACTACCAGGCAGCGCTTTACTCCGCGATCGCGGTCGTCGCACTCGAGCTACTGATCCTGGCCTGGTTGCGCTGGCGGTTCTTCGAAGTTGGTTTCATTCGCGCGCTCGCTTCCGTCACGCTGGGCGGCGTGATCATCGCAGCGGTCAGCGCGGCACTCGGCTCGGCCGGCTGACCCGCAGCGTCAAGCCGTCGACGCCGGTCACCTGTACCTCTTCACCGACGACGAGAGCGTCAGCGGACCTCGCCTCCCAGAGCTCGCCGGCTACGCGGACCTGCGTCGGCGAGCTGACCACGGCCGTCTCGCCGAGGAGCGCCTCGACGCCGGTAACGGCGCGGCGGCGCCGCGACCACTTCAGCAATACAAGCGACTCAGCGATGTCGGTTAGCCCGCCGGCGACGACGGCCACGATCCCCCACGGGGAGGGCAGGACGAAGATCGCCAGCAGGATGGCTCCGAGCAGGAGCATCCGTTCGCTGCGCTAGGACGCTGCGGTGGCCGCCGGCGATGCGCCGGCCGGCTCGTAGTCCACGAGCTCGAGGTAAACCATCTCCGCGGCGTCGCCGAGCCGCGGGCCGAGCTTGACGATCCGCGTGTAGCCGCCGGGACGGTCCGCGAAGCGGGGGGCGACATCCGCGAACAGCTGGTGGACGACGTCCTGCGAGCGCAGCTCGGCGAGCGCGAGC
>JBGPYI010000022.1:0-14914 GCA_041493175.1 Gaiellaceae bacterium
CTCGTCGGCCGAGACACCGTTGGCCAGAAAGCCTGCGTCCACTCCGAGGCGCTGTGCGAGCCAGTCGATGGTCTCGCGCGTGGGACGGGTCTTGCCGCGCTCGATCTGGCTCACGTACTCCTTGGAGAACCGGTCGCCCGCCAGGTCGGTCTGAGTCATCCCGGCGGCAATACGAAGCTGGCGCAGGCGCTCACCGAGTCTCAGCCCGGCCTGAGCGGCGGAGGTCCGCTGTTGCTGGCGGATGGCGGTCGAGTCAGACACGTGCGGCGTAGTAGACGACATGCTTCACAAAACTTCAACCTGTCCTTTCGGGCATCCCCCAAAAAGGTCATGTTTGGGGCGGAAACCAGTCAAGCAAGCCTAACGCAAATCACTTGACCGAGCTACTTGACAGGCCCCGAGAAGCCTCCTAGAGTGAGGCCAACTTGCAACCGAGCCAGACGCCAGGGTCGGCTGCAGGAGGCGCTTCACCAGGTGGGATCCGAAAGGGGCGTGGCTGGGCCGCAGAGCCAAGTCCCGGGGAGACCGCCACACAGGGCGGAGTCGCCTAACAGGAATAGACCCCCGGAGCCGCAGCCGGGGGTCTTCCTCTTTTCAGGGCCTGATTCCCTCTAGGCGCCGACTGCCGGTTCCGCTGCGACCTCGTGGCGAACCCTGCGGACCGTTGCGACCGAGATGATCGCGCCGAGCAGGACGAGCGCAGCGCCGGCGTGGACGGCTCGGTGATAGCCGCCGACGAACTCGACGCGCCAGAGCGGATTGATCGGCGGGACGCTGACCCGCGTGGCGACGAGGGCGCCCATGATCGCGATCCCGAGCGAGCCGCCGACCTGGCGCATGCTGTTGATCACGGCGGAGCCCACACCCGCCTTCGTCACGGGCACGGAGGCCATCGCCGCGGCCGTCGTCGGTGCCATCGTGACCGCCATCCCGACGCCGCCCAGGAGCAGGCCCGGGAGGATGTTCCAGAAGGACGAGCTCGCGTCGAGCGTCCCGAAGAGAAGGAGCGCGACGGAGAGCAGGGTCATGCCGGCGCCCATCAGCCAACGCGCGCCGATGCGGTCGGAGAACCTGCCTGCGGCCGGAGCGACGAGGATGATCAGGACGGTCATCGGCAGGAACGTCGCGCCGGTCTTGATCGCCCCGTAGCCGAGAACGCGCTGCAGGAAGAGCGAGTTGTAGAAGAAGATCCCGAACATCGCGAGCCCGACGAGCAGCATCGCGGCGTTGGCGCCGGCGAACGTCGGATTACGGAACAGCGAGAGGTCGAGCATCGGCAGGCGCTGGTGCAGCTCGAGCAGCACGAAAACGGTCAGCGCCAGCACTGCGATCGCGAACAACGCCAGGACGCGCGTCGACGTCCAGGCGTGATCATTCGTTTCGATCAGTCCGTACGTGAGGGCGAAGAGACCAATGCCCGAGGTGATCAGGCCTGGTAAGTCGAGGCTCTGCTCCCGCGACGTGTCCTTTGTCTCGTCGATGAAGACTCGCGCCGCGAGCACGCCGAGCGCGCCGACGGGAACGTTGATGAAGAAGATCCAGCTCCAGTTGATCTTCTCCGTCAACAGGCCGCCCACGATCGGCCCGATCGCGAGCGCGAGCGCGGAGACACCGGCCCAGATGCCGATCGCAGTCCCTCGCTGGCGCGGTGGGAAAGTCGCGGTGATGATCGACAGCGTCGCCGGGTTCATCAACGCAGCGCCTACGCCTTGCACCGTGCGCGCAGCGATCAGCGACGTCGCGCCACCCGCCAGGCCGCACCACAGTGACGCTCCGGTGAAGATGACGAGGCCCGCGATGAAGATCGCCCGGCGGCCGAGCAGGTCGGCGAGCTTCCCCCCGGTCAGAAGCAGCACGCCGAACGTGAGCGCGTAGGCGTTCACGACCCATTCGAGCTCCGAGATGCTGATGCCGAGGTCCGCCTGGATCGATGGCAGCGCCACGTTCACGACCGTGTTGTCGAGCATGATCATGAACAGCCCGATCGAGACCGCAACGAGCGTCCACCACTTGCGGTTCTCCGGCGTGAAGAGTCGAGCACGCATCCCCAAGAGGTTAGAGCACCATTCCCGCCCTACGTGGTACGGCTACCCGTACGCTTCGCGCGTGTCCGACTTCATCTGGAGCCCGACCGCCGAGGACATCGAGAGCGCGAACGTGACCAGGCTCGCGCGACGCCTCGGCGTGGAGCGCTACCGGGATCTCCACCGCATCTCGGTCGAGGAACCGGAGCGCTTCTGGCCCGCCGTGATCGAGGATCTCGGGCTCGAGTTCTCCGAGCCCTGGGACCGGGTCGTGGACACGTCTCGCGGCAACGAGTGGGCGACCTGGTTCACCGGCGGCAAACTGAATCTCGCCTGGAACTGTGTGCACAAGTGGGCCGGGGGCGAGCTCGCCGAGCAGCAGGCCGCGATCTGGCAGGGGGAGGACGGGACGCGGCTCTCCCTGACCTGGCGCGAGCTCTCCGACGAGGTCTTCCGCCTCGCCGAAGGGCTGGCGTCGATCGGCATCGGCGAGGGCGACGCGGTGGGGATCTTCCTGCCGATGTCGCCGCAGGTGGCGATCGCGTCACACGCCTGCGCGCATCTGGGCGCCGTTCAGGTCCCGATCTTCTCCGGCTTCGCGGCCCCGGCAATCGCCGCGCGCCTCGCGGACGCGAAGGCCAAGGCGCTGATCACGGCCGACGGGTCACTCCGGCGCGGGCAGGTGATGACGATGAAGGCAATCGCCGACGAGGCGCTCGAATCGGCGCCGACGGTTACGCACACCGTCGTGTGGCGGCGCCTCGGGCTCGACGACGTGCCGATGACACTCGGCCGTGACCGCTTCTGGGACGAGCTCGTCGAGAACACGTCCGGGGGTCTGACCCCGAGGCAGGTCGATTCCGAACATCCCTACCTGCTCGCGTACACGTCCGGGACGACCGGGAAGCCGAAGGGCGCGCTGCACGTCCAGGCCGGCTTCCTCGTCTCGATCGCGCGCGAGGTCGCGTACCAGACGAACGTCAAGCCCGGCGACTGCATCCATTTCGCCACGGACATGGGTTGGATCATGGGCCCCTGGACGGTGGTCGGCGGCGGCGCGTGCGGGGCGACGGTCGTGTACGCGGAAGGCGCGCCCGACTTTCCGGCGGACCGCATCTGGAAGCTGATCGAGTCCGAGCGCGTGACGATGCTCGGCGTTTCCCCGACGCTGGTTCGCGCGCTGATCCCCAAGGGGGACCCGCAGACGGACATGTCCACGTTGAAGGCGATCTGCACGACGGGCGAACCGTGGAACCGCGATCCGTATCACTGGCTCCATGAGAAGGTCGGCGGCGGCAACACGCCGATCGTGAACTGCTCCGGCGGCACCGAGGTCGGGGCATGCTTCCTCACGACCTGCGTGACCGAGCCCGTGAAGCCGGTCGCGCTCGGCTTCCCGGCGCTCGGTCAGGACATGGACGTATTCGGACCGGACGGTACGCCGTTGCGCGGCGAAGTCGGCGAGCTCGTCTGCAAACGGCCGTGGCCCGGAATGACACGCGGCGTCTGGGGCGACGACGAACGCTACCTCGACGCGTACTGGCGACGCTTCCCCGGCGTCTGGACTCACGGCGACTGGGCGTCGATCGACGAAGATGGCTACTGGTTCCTGCACGGCCGCTCAGACGACACGCTGAACATCGCGGGCAAGCGAATCGGGCCGGCGGAGCTCGAGTCTGCGGCGGTTGGACATAGTGCGGTAGCCGAAGCCGCCGCGATCGGGATCCCGCACGAGGTGAAGGGCGAGGTCGCGTGGATCTTCTGCGTGCTCAAGCCGGGCAGCGAGGCGACGACGGCGTGCGCACTCGAGATCTCGACCGCGGTCACCGACGAGCTCGGGAAGGCCTTCAGGCCGGAGCGGATCGTCTTCGTCTCGGCGCTCCCGAAGACCCGGAGCGCGAAGATCGTCAGACGGGCCGTCCGGGCCCGCGTTCTGGGTTCAGAGCCCGGCGACCTGTCCTCGCTGGAGAACCCGGAAGTCCTCGACGAGATAGGCGAGGCCGTCGCTCGCCCCTGAGTTTTACGTTGTTCGACGCATAGGCGTCCGGAAAACGAACCTGAATTGTAAATTCAAGGCAGGAGCGCGCAGGATCCTACTCGAAGGGGCATCTAGTTGAACAACCGCGCATGGTGGTTGCCGTCACCCTCACTGCGATCGTGCTTGGCCTGGCCGCGCCGTCAGGAGCAGTGCCACAAGGCTCCGATTCATCCGCGCTGGCAGCCGTGGCGTCGTCGTGCGCCGGCGCAACGACCGCCGCCGGGGACGGGCCCTCGCGCCTCGAGGCGATGTATTGCGGCATCAACGTCGTGCGCCGCGCCTACGGGCTCCACTTTGTCAGGGGCAACAAGCCGCTCAATCGCTCCTCGCTGCTGAAGGCCGACGCGGTCCGCCGCTGCGGCTTCTCGCACACACCCTGCGGAATGGCGTTCACTCGGACGTTCCAAAGAGCGGGCTACCTCCCCGCCCGCGGCTTCGGGGAGAACCTCGCCTGGGGCCAGGGTGACCTCGGCTCGCCGGTGCACACGCTGCAGCTCTGGCTCAACTCGCCGCCGCATCGCAAGAACCTCCTCGCCGCTCGCTGGCGCGATCTGGGGATCGCTTTCGAGCGCGGCCGCATGTTCGGCCGCGACGGCGTCGCCCTCTGGGTGATGCAGTTCGGTCGAAGGCGTTAGACGAGTTTTCGACTGAGAGGCGCAAACAGCTAGACTGAGGCCGTGCGGCTCGCACTGGCCCAGATTAACCCGGTCGTCGGCGACCTCGAGGGAAACCGCGGGCTGATCCTCGAGCGGCTCGCCGAGGCGAAGAGCAACGCCGCCGACCTCGTCGTCTTCCCCGAGCTGGCCGTGACGGGCTATCCCCCGGAGGATCTGCTCCTCCGCCCCGGGTTCATTCGCGCCGCGGAGGAGTCGGTGGAGAAGATCGCGCGCGAGGCACGAGGAGTGACCGTCCTCGTCGGCGCGCCCCATTTCGACCGCGACCTCTACAACGCCTGCTACGTCTGCTCCGCCGGTGAGGTCAAGGCGGTGTACCGCAAGCGCTTCCTGCCGAACTACGGCGTCTTCGACGAAGACCGCTACTTCGCGCCGGGTCGCGACCTGATTCTGCTCGAGCAGGGAAAGACCCTCGTCGGCCCGACCGTCTGCGAGGACATGTGGCAGCCGGGCCCGCCCGCGACTGACCTCGCGCTGGCCGGGGCAGAGCTGCTCGTCAACATCTCGGCGTCGCCTTTCTATGTCGGACGTCCTGACGAACGCGAGGAGATGTTCGTTACTCGCGCGCGCGACAACTCCTGTTTCGTCGCGTTCTGCAACACGGTCGGCGGGCAGGACGAGCTGATCTTCGACGGCCACTCGTGCGTGCTCGACGACGAGGGGAACGTGCTGGCGCGCGCACCCGGATTCGAGGAAGCGCTCCTCGTCATCGACATTGAGCCGCAGGAAGTGATCGGCCGCCGCCTGCGCGACGTGCGCCGGCGCGCGCTCGCGCGCGAGCGCGAGCAGGTCCCGCCTGTCGAGATCATCCACGTCGGCTCGCCGGGGCCGTCCAGCAACGGGAGCAAGGCGGTCGGCGAGGTCGTTCCATTCGTCGACGAGCTCGAGCAGATGCGGCTTGCCCTCGAGCTCGGGCTACGGGACTACGTCAACAAGAACGGGTTTCGGGAGGTGGTCGTGGGGGTGTCGGGAGGGATCGACTCCGCGGTGACCGCCGCCCTCGCCGCGGAGTCACTCGGACCGAAGCGCGTGCACTGCGTCTCGATGCCTTCGCGCTACTCCTCGGAGGGCACACGCACCGACGCCCGCCGACTTGGCGAGAGCCTCGGCTGTCCGTTCATGGAGATCCCGATCGGCAAGATCGTCGACGCGTTCGGGAAGGCGCTCGAGGAAGCGTTCACCGGAAAGGAGCCCGACCTGGCGGAGGAGAACATCCAGGCACGCGCTCGCGGCGTCCTGCTGATGGCGCTGTCGAACAAGTTCGGCTGGATGCTCGTCGCCACCGGCAACAAGTCGGAGCTCTCGGTCGGATACGCGACCCTCTACGGAGACATGGCGGGCGGCTTCGCCCTGTTGAAGGACGTCTACAAGACCGATGTGTTCCGGCTCGCTCGCCACCTCAACGAGCGTGCGGAACGCGAGCTCATTCCCCAGAGCATCATCGACCGCGCGCCGAGCGCCGAGCTGCGCGACGACCAGCTCGACGAGGACTCGCTGCCGCCGTACCCGAAGCTCGATGAGGTGCTCGAGCAGTACGTGGAGCACGACCGCACGCTGGAGGAACTGTCCGGGGACGGCTTCGACCGCGACGTGGTCGAACGGGCTGTCTCGATGGTCGACCGCGCGGAGTACAAGCGGCGGCAGGCACCTCCCGGAGTGAAGCTGCGCCCGAAAGCGTTCGGCCGCGACCGACGGACTCCGATTACGAATCGCTGGCGCGGCTAGCTGCCGGTCAGCGCAAGCTCTTCGAACCAGCGCAGGCGCTCGTCCCACGGAACGGCAGCGTTCGCAGGTGAGGTCGACGGAAGGACGAACAGCCGCGTCTCGCCCAACCTTCGCTCCTGCGCGCCGAGCTGCGGACGCTCGGTGAACGCGCCGCGATACGCCTCCTTGCCGACGAAGGCGATCCAGGCCGGCCGCAGCTCGCGAGCGATGCGTTCGAGGCGCTCGGCGGCCCCCGCGAAATCCGCCTTGCGCAGATCCCCGGAGCCCGGGGTCGTGCGCGCGGCCGCATTCGTCACGCCGATCCCGTTGATCAGAAGCTCGAACTGCTCCGACGGCTCGAGCAAGCGTGGCGTGAATCCCGCTGCATGCAAAAGACGCCAGAAGTCGTTGCGCGGATTTGCGAAATGCGCCTGCGCCGCCGCGGACACGCGACCGGGATTGATGCCGCAGAAGACCACCCGCAGTCCTGGCGCGAGGACGTCGGGTATCGCGGACTCAGGCTGCTTCGGGCTCGGCGAGCTCGTGCGGGTCACGGGCGTCGAGGAACTCCTCGAAACGCACGCGGAGCGCCTCGCCTTCGAGCGCCAGCTCCCAGCGCGCGCGACGCGGCTCGAGCCTCACGATCCGAACCGTGTCGTCCCAGCCGCCATAACACCGGGCGTAGCACTCAGCCTCGCTGAGCGGCCGCAGACGTCGCATGGCCACACATTACGCCGGACTCCGGACGGTTCCTGCCACCGCTCGGCAGGATACGAGGATGGCGGGAAGGGCCAAGGAATTCCGGTACGCCATCGGGCTCGACCGCGCTGGCCGCGTCACCGCCGACGGGCGCTCGCCGCGGGTCTAGCTGCGCTCGAGCGGCGCCATGGTCAAACCGTGGCCCTCTAGCTGTCCGCGGTAATGCTCCGCGACCTCGCGATGTCCTGACCAGACGATCGCGCGGCCGCTCGAGTGGATCCGGTCGGCAATACGCAGGCCCTGGTCGTACGAGACGTCGGGAATCGTCGACGACAGCGCAGACGCAACACCCTGGAAGGTGTTGTGGTTGTCGTTGAGGACGATGACGTTCCACGGCGCACCGAGACCCGTCCCGGTGCCCCGGTCGGTCCGCTCTTTGATCGCCGGAGCCACACAGCAATCGTAGTAACGTCTCCGCCGGTGTCCACCGTCACCTACGACGTCGAGGCCGTTCGCGCCCGGTACTCGGCGCTACGCCAGCCGCTGGCCTTCTTCGACGGGCCGGGCGGCACGCAGGTGCCCGACGCGGTGATCGACGCAGTCTCCCGTTACTACCGGGAGTCCAATGCGAACGTCAGTGGGCCGTACGAGACGAGCCGCCGCACGGAGGCGCTCGTGACCCAGGCACGACTGACGGCCGGCGGGTTCCTCGGCTGCACTCCCGAGGAGACGATCTTCGGCGCGAACATGACGACGCTTGCGTTCGCGTTGACGCGCACCGCCGGACGGGAGTGGCGCGAGGGTGACGAGATCCTCGTCACGAAGCTCGACCACGACGCGAACGTGTCTCCCTGGCTCGAGCTCGCGCACGACAAGAACCTCGAAGTGCACTTCGTGGACATCAACGACGACACGACGCTCGTTCTCGACGATCTCGAGCGGCAACTCTCGGACCGCACGCGTGTCGTGGCGTTCCCGGTGGCCTCCAACGCCGTCGGGACGCTCACCGACGTGCGGCGCATCGTCGAGCTCGCACATGACGCCGGCGCGCTCGCCTGGGCCGACGCCGTCCACTACGGCCCGCATGGTCCCATCGATGTCGCTGACTGGGGCGTCGACGTCCTCATTTGCTCGCCGTACAAGTTCTTCGGGCCTCATCTCGGCGTCGCGTTCGGGCGGGCCGAGCTGCTCGAGAGCTGGCGTCCGTACAAGGTTCGGCCTGCCTCCGACACGCCGCTCGGGCACCGCTTCGAGACCGGGACGCTTGCGCACGAGCTGCTTGCCGGCTTCGTGGCCGCGGTCGACTACATCGAGTCGCTTGGCTGGGAGTCGATCCAGGCGCACGAACGCGCGCTGGGCGAGCGCTTCCTCACCGGCCTACCGGGCAACGCCACGCTGTACGGGCTCCCGACGATGGAGGGGCGGGTCGCGACCTTCGCCTTCAACGTCGAAGGTGTGCCAACCCGCGAGGCAGCGACGCGCCTCGGCGACGCCGGGTACGCAGTCTGGCAGGGCGACTACTACGCGGTCGAGGTGATGAAGCGGCTCGGCCTCGAGGACGGCGGCGCGGTTCGCGCCGGCATCGTCCACTACAACACCGCCGACGAGGTCGACGGCCTCCTCTCGGCGATCGCCGCGCTCTAGCGGGCGCCGGCCCAGCGGGTCGCGGCGCTGGCGCGGGCGAAGCTGCGGGTCGCACTCTCGTCCACCGTCAAAACGATGGGCCCGTGGACGATCAAGTGCTTGTCGGCCCGCTCCTTGAGCAGGTCGGTGTAGAAGCCGTGCACGAGCCATTCCCGTCCGGGCGCGACCGCGGCGCGCATCCTCAACCGCACGAGCCCAGGTGCGAGCTCGTCGATCTGATGAATGGTCGGGCGCTGGATGAACGTCGTCGGCCCTTGCGGAAGGACCGAAGCGACGTGCTCGATGAGCAACTCGGCGGCCTCGCGGCTGCTGGCCACGAGCTCGACGTCGAACTCCTTGACGCCGCCCGGCAGAACGCGGACGGCCGGGATCTGCGAGTTGTGAATGTTGATTACCTCGCCGTCGAGCGAGCGCAGCTTCGTCCGGCGGAGGGAGAGGTCCTCGACGACGCCCTGCAGCTCCATCGTCGGAATCGCGATCGTATCGCCGACGGAGTACCACTTCTCCGTGAACATGCTGAGGCCGGCGATGATGTCGAGGAGCACGCGCTGAGCGGAGAAGGCGACGAGGATGAGGACGAACGAGGCGCCGGCCAGGGTCGTCAGCCGGTCGAAGCCGCCGGTCAGCTGCGCCGCGGTCAAGACCAGAGCCGCCGCGAACGCGATGTAGGCGATGCCGGTCCGGATCACCGCCACGCTCGTCTCGCGCCGCTTCAGCTCGACGATCTTGGCCCGCAGGTCTCCGCTCGGGGTTCGATGCCTGCGATCGGACCAGGCCATCACCTTCCGCGCGACGATGGCGCTCAGGCGCGACACGGCCCAAGCGGCCGCGAACAGGAGAACGATGGTGAGGGCGGTGAGCATCTGTTACAACCTTCTCTTCCATCCAAGGTATCGACAGGGATCCACGTGTCACAAGCCCTGGCTCGAATCTTTACCGCACCCTTACCTCATTGACTCCAGTCGAGCTCCTCCAGCAGCTGATCCGCTTCGACACGACGAACCCGCCGGGGAACGAGGCAGAGTGCGTCGGGTTCGTCCGGAGCCTGCTCGAAGAGGCGGGCTGCGAGACAAAGACCTACTCGAAGGATCCGGCGCGCCCGAACCTCGTCGCCCGGCTGCAGGGCGCCGGCGCCAGCCCGCCGCTTCTGCTGCAGGGCCACGTCGACGTGGTGACCACCACCGGTCAGGACTGGCAGAGACCGCCCTTCGACGGAGACCTCGTCGACGGCGAGATCTGGGGTCGCGGCGCCGTCGACATGAAGGGCGCGGTCGCGATGTTCGTCTCTGCCTTCCTAAGCGCGGCGCGGGGAGAGCTGGAGTTGCCGGGGGACGTGATCCTCGTGGTGCTCAGCGACGAGGAGAACGGCGGCGATTTCGGGGCGAAATTCCTCGTCGAGGAACACCCCGAGCTCTTCGAGGGCGTCCGCCACGCCCTCGGCGAGGCCGGCGGGATCTCCCAGGTCATCGCAGGGAAGCGCTTCTATCCGATCCAGCTCGGCGAGAAGCAGATCTGCTGGCTGAAGGCGACGGTCCGGGGCCCCGGCGGCCACGGCGCCATGATCCACCGCGGCGGCACCATGGCCCGGCTCGCGCGGCTGCTGGACGACCTGGAGCGCAAGCGGATGCCGATTCACGTCACGCCGATCGTCCGGGACATGATCGAGACGATTGCCGCGCACCTGCCACGCCCGAAGCGCGAGCTCATGCTCGCGCTCCTCAAGCCGGCCGTCGCCGATCGGGTCCTCCCGAGGCTCGGTCCGAAGATGCGGTCGATCGAGACGCTGCTGCGCAACACCGTCAACGCGACGATCGTTCGCGGCGGGGAGAAGGTGAACGTGATCCCGGCGCAGATCGATCTCGAACTCGATGGGCGAGTCCTGCCGGGGTTCACACCCGACGATCTGATCGGGGAGCTGCACGGGATCGTCGGCGACGACATCGAGATCGAGCTCGTTCGTCACGATCCCGGCCCTGCGGAGCCCGACCTCGCGCTCTTCGAGATGCTCGCGGGCGTCCTGCGTGAGCTCGATCCCGAAGGCATCCCGATGCCCTTGCTCCAAGGCGGCGTGACGGACGCCCGGTTCTTCGCGCAGCTCGGAATCCAGACGTACGGCTTCATCCCGATGCGCCTGCCGGCCGACTTCCCACTCCTGCAGATCGTCCACGCTGCGGACGAGCGCATCCCCGTAGCGGCACTCGAGTTCGGCACCGAGGCCGTGACTCACGCGTTGCAGCGGTTCTGACGTTGACCTCAAAAGCAGGGGGTGGTGTGATGGGCCTACGGCTTGCACACGCCCTACGGCTTGGCGCTCGACAAGCGAGGGAATCTCTATGTCTCCGAGCTCGAGGGGTGCCGTGCCCGCAAAATCGACAGTCGAAGCATGATCGCAACGGTTGCCGGCCGCGGAAAGTGTGAGTTTTCCGGAGACGGGGGTCCGGCGACGGCAGCGGGACTAGCGCAGCCTGCGGGCCTCGCGGTCGACACGGACGGCAGCCTCTACATCGTGGGCGCCATCCGCGTCAGGAAGGTCGATTCGAACGGCGTGATCACCACGGTCGCCGGCGCGAACGGCTAGAGCTGGTCCCAGCGCGCGCCCCAGGCGTTGCGTCGCCGGGGACCGGCGTCTCGGTAGCATCGCCGGGGCCGTGAGCACCTACAACCTCGAACGCCTCGACAACGGGCTGCGCATCCTGACCGCGCCGATGGACTCGGTGCAGTCCGTGACCTGCGCGATCATGCTCGCCGCCGGCTCGCGCTACGAGACGCCCGAGACCAACGGCATCGCCCACTTCGCGGAGCACATGTTCTTCAAGGGAACGGAGCGCAGGCCAACCGCCCGCGACATCTCCATGGAGATCGACGGCATCGGCGGCGAGTTCAACGCCTTCACCGGCAAGGAGTACACCGGGTACTACGTCAAGTGCGCGGCGGAGTCGCGTGACATCGCACTCGACGTGCTCGTCGACATGCTGCGCCACTCGAAGTTCGATCCTGACGAGATCGAGCGCGAGAAAGGCGTGATCATCGAGGAGATGAACATGTACTTCGATACGCCGCGCGACTTCATCGGCGGTGTGTACGAGGAGCTCCTCTACGGCGACCAGCCGCTCGGGTGGGACATCATCGGCCGCAAGGAGACCATTCGCAGCGCGAAACGCGAGACGTTCAACGGCTACGTCGATCACTGGTACAAGCCTTCCAGGATGGTGGTCGGAGTCGGCGGGAAGATCGGCGACGACCTTCACGATCGGGTCCAGGACCTGCTCGGCGACATGGCGGAGGCTCAGACCGGCCGTGCCGAGCCCGTCAAGGTGGATCCGCACGACCACCCGCACGTCAAGGTGCACACGAAGGCTTCCGATCAGGCGCACATCTCCCTCGGCGTGCACAGCTATCCGCTCGAGCATCCCGATCGCTACGTGCTGCAGGTGCTCTCAACCGTTTTGGGCGGCGGGATGTCGTCGCGCCTCTTCACGGAGGTGCGCGAGCGCCGCGGGCTTGCCTACTACGTCTATGGCCTGAACCACAGCTACACGGATGCAGGCTCGCTGTACGCGCAGGCGGGTGTCGACATCAACCGCATCGACGACGCCGTCAGCACCGTCGCGGCCGAGCTGCGCAAGATCGCCGAGGAGCCGGTGCCGGCCGCCGAGCTCGAGAAGGCCAAGAGCTTCGCGAAGGGGCGATTCGTCCTCCAGCTCGAGACGTCGCAGGGCCTGATCATGTTCGGGCTGCGCCGCGAGGTGCTGGAGAGCAGAACGCCGGATCCGGAAGAGATCCTCACCGAGCTCGACAAGGTGACAGCCGAGGACGTAGGCCGCGTCGCCGGCGACCTCATCGAGCGGCGGGGAATGAACCTCGCCGTGATCGGCCCGTTCGACGATCCGGACCGGTTCGAGAAGCTGCTCGTCTGAGGGTGCGCTATCTCGTGTGCGCACTCTGTCTCGCACTCGCGGCGGGCGGGTGCGGCAGCGGCGGGAAACCGCTCGCGACGACGACCGAGGTCACCGTCAGCGGCACCTACCGGTACCCGCCGACCGTGATCAATAGCTTCATGCGGAGTTGCACGAAGAGCGAGCCTACGAGAGAGAGGCTTTGCGCCTGTGTGATCGACGAACTCTCGAACAGCGTGTCGAGTCGCGACTTTGCCCGCATCGCGCGCGAGGGAAGAGCGGTTCCGCGCGTCGAGAGAGCGATCAAGCGGGCGACGACTGCGTGCGCCGGAAAGAGCTGAGCTAGTCCTCGGCGGCGTCGGTCGTCGCGCGTTCCTTGATCTCCTCGACGACAGCGGGATCGGCGAGAGTCGTCGTATCGCCCAGCGTGCGGTTCTCCGCGACGTCGCGGAGCAAGCGCCGCATGATCTTGCCGCTCCGCGTCTTCGGAAGCTCGGGCGTGAACACGATGTTCGCCGGCTTTGCGATGGGACCGATCTTCTTGGCGACGTGGTTCCGCAGCTCCTCGATCATCTCGATGCTGCCTTCCTCGCCACCCTTGAGCGTCACGTAGGCGACGATCGCCTGGCCGGTCCGCTCGTCCTTGCGGCCGCAGACCGCCGCCTCCGCCACCTTCTTGTGATCCACGAGGGCGCTCTCGACCTCGATCGTCGAGATGCGATGTCCGGAAACGTTCATGACGTCGTCCACACGGCCGAGCAGCCAGAAGTCTCCGTCTTCGTCGATCCTCGCGCCGTCTCCGGCGAAGTACACGTCGGCGTACTTCGACCAGTACGTGTCGCGGAAACGCTGGTCGTCCTTGTGGATGCCGCGCAGCATCGCGGGCCACGGGCGCTTCAGCACGAGATATCCCCCGCCGCCCGGCCCGACTTCCTCGCCGCTCTCGCTGTACACGCCCGCGTCGATCCCGGGAAACGGCTTCGTCGCCGAGCCCGGCTTGGTCGTCGTCACTCCCGGCAGCGGCGTGATCAGGATCATGCCGGTCTCCGTCTGCCACCACGTGTCCACGATCGGGGTGCGGTCGCCGCCGATGTGCTCGCGGTACCAGATCCAGGCCTCCGGATTGATCGGCTCGCCGACGCTGCCGAGCAGGCGCAATGACGAGAGATCGTGCTTCTCGGCATGCTCCGGCCCCCATTTCATGTGCGAGCGGATCGCCGTCGGCGCCGTGTAGAGGATGTCGACCTTGTAGCGCTCGATGATCTCCCACCAGCGTTCGGGGTTCGGATAGTTCGGCACGCCCTCGTACATGACGCCGGTCGTCCCGTTCGTGAGCGGGCCGTAGACGATGTAGCTGTGCCCCGTCACCCAGCCGACGTCGGCCGCGCACCAGTAGACCGAGTCCGGCTTGACGTCGAAGATGTAGTGGTGCGTCGCGGCGACGCCGACGAGGTAGCCGGCCGTCGTGTGCACGATGCCCTTGGGCTTCGCGGTCGTCCCCGACGTGTAGAGGAGATAGAGCAGGTCCTCGGCATCCATCGGCTCGGGAGGCGCGGAGGTCGGATCGTCGTCCTGCTCCTCGATGAGCTCGTGCCACCAGGCGTCGCGTGACTCGTCGAACGGGACCTCGTCGCCCGTTCGTTGCAGCACGACGACCTTCTTCACCGTCGAAGCCTGCGCCACCGCCTCGTCGGCGTTCTGCTTGAGCGGCACCTTCTTGCCTGCGCGCCACCCTTCGTCCTGCGTGATCAGGAGCTCGCACGCCATGTCGTTCATGCGATCCGACAGCGACTCGGCAGAGAAACCTCCGAAAACGACGGTGTGCGGCGCGCCGAGCCGCGCGCACGCAAGCATCGCGATCGGCAGCTCGGGAACCATGCCCATGTAGATGCCGACCGGCGTGCCCTTCTTCACCCCGAGGTCCTTCAGCCCGTTCGCGAAGCGGACGACCTCGCGCTGGAGGTCGGCAAACGTGATCGTGCGCCGCTCGTCCTCCGGCTCGCCCTCCCAGTAGTACGCGACCCTGTCGCCGTTGCCGGCCTCCACGTGCCGGTCGACGCAGTTGAAGCAGACGTTGAGTTTGCCGCCGAGATACCACTTCGCGTACGGCGGCTCCCACTCGTAAAGTTTGGAGAACGGCTCGAACCACGTGACGCGGTTGCGGCCCTCCGTCTCCCAGAACTCCTCCCAGTCGCGCTCGTAGATCTCGGGCTGGGCGTTGGCCTGCCGTGCGAA
>JBGPYI010000100.1:0-7809 GCA_041493175.1 Gaiellaceae bacterium
CGATCTTCTTTCCGCGCAGCTTCCCGAGGTGCTTCTGCAGCTTCTGCACGACGCGCCGCTTCTGCAGCTCGTTCACCTCGATCACCGCCGCCAGCAGCTGGAAGTGGTAGCCGGAGTTCGACGCGAGTTGCTTGAGCGCGAGCGAATCTTTCGGAAAACAACTTCCACCGTAGCCTATGCCCGCGCGCAGGAAATGCGGACCGAGTCGATGGTCGAGCCCGATGCCCCTTGCGACCTCGACCACGTCCGCACCGACCGCCTCGCACACGTTCGCGATCTCGTTGATGAACGAGATGCGGGTCATCAGGAACGCATTCGCAGCGAGCTTGATCATCTCGGCCGACGCAACGTCCGTGCGGACCATCGGCGCCTCGATCCCGCCGTAGAGCGCTTCGACCGCGGCACCGTCCTCGTCGGCGAAGGCCCCGATGACGATCCGGTCCGGATTGAGGAAGTCGCGCACCGCGCGCCCTTCGGCCAGGAATTCCGGATTCGACACGTAGCCGACGTTCGTAAGTCCGCGGCCTTCCAACGCGGCGCGGACCTTCTCGCCCGTTCCCACCGGCACGGTCGACTTCATCACCAGGATCTGCCGCCCTGGTTCGCCGCGCGGGAGGTCGTCGAGCGCCGACCACACGAACGACAGATCCGCGTCGCCCGAGTACGTCGGCGGCGTCTGGACGCAGATGAACAACACATCTGCGCGCGCGAGATCGTCCGCGTCGAGCGTGTACCGGATGTGCTCGCGGTTCCGCTCCAGCACCTCCGCCAGGTCCGGTTCGTGGAACGGCATCTGACCGGCGCGCAGCGCCTCGATCCTGCCTTCCATCACGTCGCGCACGACCACCTTGTGCCCGAGCTCGGCGAGGCAGCCACCGGTGACGAGGCCGACCCAGCCCGCGCCGAAGACGCCGATCGTTCGCGATTCCGCCATGACCGGGAAGCCTACTTGGGGAGCGGAACGAACCCTCGCGCGATCGCGAGCATCGTCTCGTTGGACAGCTCGTCGAGAATCGAGTTCACGACCCAGTACGTCGCCCCGTCCTTCCGCAGCACCACCATGTGGAGATGCGCCCCGGAGTAGTAGAGGCCGTATTCACGGCCCTTGATCTTGTGGACGAAGCTCGGATCAGCAAGCGCCGGCGCATCGTTCCAGTTCGTCTCTTCGATACCCCAGTACTCGTTCGAGCCGATACGGAAGGTCAGCCGCACCGCACGGTGGCCCTTGCTGATGTTGTAGACCCGAATCGGCGCATCGAACTCCAGCCGCGAGGAGCTTTCGACGAGGCGAGGCACCTGGAGCCTGAATCGCACACGCTTGCCCGCCTGCACGAGCAGCGACCGGGTCATCGCCGCGTTCGGCGTCACCCTCGGCGGCTGCTTCGTCGGCGTCTTGTCGACCGGCGCCGGCGCGATCGTCCCGTGGAAGTTCTGCCCGACCACGACTGTGGCCATGGCGCCGTTCGCGAGCGTGGTGAACTCCGCGGGCAGCGGCTTGACATCCGCGTCGCCGAAGAGGTTCGCGAGCTTCGCGGCGGCGGCCTTGGAGCGCGGTTGCGCCGTGTCGAAGTACACCGTCGTGCGGAAGTACTGGAAGTTCGGAGCGTTCTGCGGCTGCCCGGTCGGGGGCAGGACGATCTTGTAGCCGCGTTGCCCTAGCTCGTACGCAGCATTGGCCGCCGACCCCGCAATGCCGTTGCCGTTCAGCACCGTCGTCATGATGTCGCGCGGACGCGGTGCGCGCGAGCGCCGCTTGATGCCGAGCGTCACGTCACGCGCTTTCGCCGGCGCGCTCACGTCCGGCTGGACGAAATCGCGCACGGCAACGGCAATGTTCTCCGGTGCTGCGGTGAGCTCGTTCGTCCCGGTCAGGCCCTCGATCTTGGACTGGAAGATATGGCCGGCGGGGAGCCCGTGGGCGAAGTAGAGATAGTCCTTCAACGTCTTTGGATCGAGCGCTTTGCCGCCGCCGCGGCCGACGACGACGTTCTTCTCGACCGCGTTCATGATCTTGAAGACGGTGTTCAGGTCCAGCTGGGAAGAGATCTGCTGCTTCAGCGCTTTCAGGAACAGCTGCTGCCGGGCATTGCGGTAGAGGTCCGAGTCGAAGTGGCGGAATCGCACATAGGCCAGGGCGTTCGTGGCATTCACGCGCTGATACCCGGGCCAGAGATTGATCTTCGACACACCCGGACAGTTGGTTGCATCACAGAGATAGCGGTGGTCGACGTCGATCCAGACGCCGCCGAGATTGTTCACGAGCTCCGTGAAACCGCGGAAGTTGACGGTGATGAAGTAGTTGATCGGCAGACCCGTGAGCGCGCGCACGGTCTCGACGCTTCCTAGCGCCCCACAAAACGAGAACGCCGCGTTGATCCGATCTCGCAGGTCTGGATGTCCGGGACACTTGATCGTCGCGATCAGGTCGCGCGGGAACGAGAGCATGGAGAGCGACTTCGTCTCCGGATCGGCCCGAACGAGAATCAGCGTGTCCGAGCGGCCCGTCAGTTCCGCTTCCCTGCCTTTCCTGCGGTCGGTGCCGATCACGAGCGCGACCGTCGGCTGCCCGGGGATCACGAGGTCGAGGCGCTTCGCGGCGACGCGATCCGCCTTCGTCTTCGGACTGATCGCACCGAGGAACTGGTGGGTCTTGAGGTACGCCGCGCCCGCCGCCCCGCTTGCGACCACGAGCGCCGCCAGCACCACCCAGAGCACCACGGTCCGCACCACCTGCCACGCGTCCCGCCGCTCGGGCTCGGGCTGGCGATAGCGCCTCATCGGCGTGTGGACGCCGGGCGGGTACACCGCGCGGCCGTTGCCGTCGACGGCCGCGACGCGCCCCATGCCTCTCTTGAGGGTGGTTTTCATACGGCCTGAAAACAGGACGGCGCCCGTTCCGAGGGCGCCAGCCGAGGTTGAGGATAGCCGACCGCCCGGCTACCCGACAGTCCGGACCGTCTCCCTCGAACGAGCCTCGTAGCCCAGGTTCGGCGTCAGCCACCGCTCCGTCTCCTCGACCGTCGTGCGTTTGCGGGCGGCGTAGTCCGCGACCTGGTCGCGGGCGAGGCGTCCTACGGAGAAGTAACGCGCGCTCGGATTCGCCAGATAGATACCGCTCACCGCCGCGGCCGGCGTCATCGCGAACGACTCCGTCAATGCGAGCCCCGCACTGTCCGCGCCGAGCAGTTCGAAGAGCTTCCGCTTCTCGGTATGGTCCGGGCAGGCGGGATAGCCGAACGCGGGACGGATTCCGCGGAAGCGCTCCGCCAGCAGATCCTCCTTCGGCAGCCCCTCCTCCGACGCGTACCACTCGCGCCGCGCTTGCAGGTGGAGATACTCCGCGAACGCCTCCGCAAAGCGATCGGCGAGCGCCTTGACCATGATCGCGCGGTAATCGTCGTTCTCGGCTTCGTACCGTGACGCGAGCTCGTCCGCTCCGTGGATCGCGACGGCGAAGGCGCCGACGTGGTCGCCGTCGGGAGAGACGTAGTCGGCGAGGCAGCGATTCGGCCGCGAGTCGCCGTACGCGGACTGCTGGCGGAGGAGGTTGAAACGGATGCCGTTCTCGAGCACGACGTCGTCGCCGTCGGAGCGCGCGGGCCAGTAGCCGTAGACGCCGCGGGCTTGCAGCGACCCGTCGCGCACGATCTCGTCCAGCAACTCCTGCGCCTCGTCGTAGAGCTCCTTCGCCGCCGGCTCGTCGAGGATCGCCGGAAACTTGCCCTTCATCTCCCAAGCGTGGAAGAAGAACTGCCAGTCGATGTAGTCGCGCAGCGTCGTCAGCTCGGGCTCGACGGCCTTCGTCCCCGTGAACGGAGGCGTCTGCAGGTCGTCGAACGGCACGCGCTCCTTGTTTGCGCGTGCCTCCGCGATTGGGAGGAGCGGCTTCCGCTCCTTCTCGGCGTACTGCTCGCGCAGCCGCTCCTGGAGCTCACGGTTCTCCTTGTCGAGCTCGATCTTGCGCCCTGGGTCGAGCAGGCTCGAGACGACGCGGACGACACGTGACGCATCGAGGACGTGGAGTGTCGGCTGCGAGTACTCCGGCGCGATCCTCACCGCCGTGTGCTGCTTCGAGGTCGTCGCACCTCCGATCAGGAGCGGCAGGTCGAGCTCGCGCCGCTCCATCTCCTTCGCCACGTTGACCATCTCCTCGAGCGACGGCGTGATCAGGCCGGAGAGCCCGACGACGTCGCAGCCTTCCTCGAGCGCAGTCTCGAGGATGCGATCGGCGGACACCATCACGCCGAGGTCGATCACCTCGTAGTTGTTGCAGCCGAGCACGACCCCGACGATGTTCTTGCCGATGTCGTGGACGTCGCCCTTGACGGTGGCGAGCACGATCTTTCCCTGCGCACGGACGGCGTGCAGCCCTGCGGCCTTCTCGGCCTCCATGTACGGCTCGAGGTACGCCACGGCACGCTTCATCGCGCGGGCGCTCTTCACGACCTGCGGCAGGAACATCTTCCCCGAGCCGAACAGGTCGCCGACGATCTGCATCCCGTCCATCAGCGGGCCCTCGATCACCTCGAGCGGGCGCGCGAACTTCTGGCGCGCCTCCTCGGTGTCCTCCTCGATGAAGTCGACGATGCCGTGGACGAGCGCGTGCGACAGCCGCTCCTCCACGGGCGCTTCGCGCCAGGAAAGGTCTCGTTCGCGCTTCGTGCCTTCGCCCTGAACTCTGGACGCGTATTCGACGAGCCGTTCGGTCGCGTCCTCGCGGCGGTTGAAGATGACGTCCTCGACCAGCTCCAGCAGCTCCGGCTCGATGTCCTGGTAGACCGCGAGCTGGCCGGCGTTGACGATGCCCATGTCGAGCCCGGCGGCGATCGCGTGGTAGAGGAACGCGGCATGCATCGCCTCGCGCACGGCGTCATTGCCGCGGAACGAGAAGCTGAGGTTCGAGATGCCGCCGGAGATCTTCACGCCTGGGCAGCGCGCCTTGATCTGCCGCGCCCCCTCGATGAAGGCCTTCGCGAACTCCGCGTGTTCCTCGATGCCGGTCGCGACGGCAAGGACGTTGGGGTCGAAGATGATGTCCTCCGGAACCCACCCGTCTGCGGTGAGCAGCTTGTAGGCGCGCTCGCAGATCTCCACCTTCCGCTCGACGGTGTCGGCTTGGCCCTGCTCGTCGAACGCCATCACGACGACGCCCGCGCCGTAGCGCTTGATCTGCCGCGCGTGCGCGAGAAACTCGTCCTCGCCCTCCTTGAGGCTGATCGAGTTGACGACCCCCTTCCCCTGCAGGCACTTGAGACCGGCCTCCAGCACGGACCAGCGCGAGCTGTCGACCATGATCGGGATGCGTGCGACGTCCGGCTCGGTGGCGAGCAGGTTGAGGAAGGTCGTCATCGCCTCCACCGAGTCGAGCAGGTCGGCGTCCATGTTGACGTCGAGGATGTTCGCGCCGCCGCGGACCTGCTCGAGCGCGACCTCGACCGCCTCCTGGAACTGCCCGGACTCGATCAGGCGCCGGAAGCGCGTCGAGCCCGTGACGTTCGTGCGCTCGCCGACCATGACGAAGTTCGACTCGGGGAAGATGCGGAACGGCTCCAGTCCACTGAGGCGCGTCAGCCCCTCGCTCTCCGGGACACGTCTGGGGGTCTGTCCCCTGGTCGCGGCCGTAATGGCCTTGACGTGTTCGGGCGTGGTGCCGCAGCAGCCGCCGACGATGTTCACCAGCCCGTCCTGGGCGAACGCGCGCAGCGCCTGGCTCGTGTCCTGCGGCTGCTCGTCATGCGTGCCCATCTCGTTCGGGAGGCCCGCATTCGGGTGGCACGCGACCCAGGTCGGAGCGACACGCGCGAGGTCTTCCACGAACGGACGCATCTGCGCTGCGCCCAGCGAGCAGTTGACGCCGACGATGAACGGCCTGGCGTGCTCGACCGAGAGCCAGAACGCATCGACGGTCTGGCCGGAGAGGTTGCGTCCGCTGCGGTCGATGGCGGTGAACGAGATCCAGAGCGGGAGCTCCGGCGCCACGTCGAGCGCCGCGGCGATGGCGGCCTTGCCGTTGAGCGTGTCGAAGATGGTCTCGATCAGCAGAAAGTCGACCCCGCCTTCCGCAAGCCCTCGCATCTGGTCGGCGTAGGCGTCGTACACCTGGTCGAAGGTGTGGGTGCGGAACGCCGGGTCGTCGACGCGCGGCGACAGCGAGAGCGTGACGTTCAGCGGGCCGACGGAACCTGCGACGAAGCCGCCGACTTCGTCGGCCGCTTGCCGCGCCAGCCTGGCTCCGGCCACATTCATCTGGTAGGCGTGATCCTCGAGCCCGTAGTCCGCCTGACCGATCGTCGTGGCGGTGAACGTGTTCGTCGTGGCGATGTCGGCACCGGCGGCGAAGTAGTCGCGGTGGATGCCCAGAACGACCTCGGGCCGCGTCAGGTTGAGCAGGTCGGGGTCGCCCGCGACGTCGCGGGGATGGTCCTTGAACCGCTCGCCCCGGTAGGCCTCCTCGCCCTTGACCTCGCGCTGGATGAGCACGCCCCACGAGCCGTCGAGCACCGCGATGCGTTCGCGGAGGATGGCTTCGAGTCGTGTGCGCGCGTTCGTCAATCCGGTTCCCTTGTTCTGTCTAGAGAGAACCGCACCTTGCGGAAGGCCCGGGGCTCTTTAGGCGTTTGGTGACCCGGTCGCCAAGCTGCCTTTCAAAGCTTTCCGGGTAAAGGAAGCCTAGCAGCCTGCTAGGTGCGGCCGGACACGCTGAGCTGGTTCTCCGCGTGCTTGATGCGCTGCTCGAGTTGCCAGCGGTCGGCGTTGGACTCGCCGCGGTCGAGACGCTCCAGCTCGCGTTGAGCGGTCTCCAGCTGCTCTCTGGCGCGTGCGTCATCGATCTCGTTCGCGAGGACGGCGTCGTCGACGAGCGCGATCGCGCGGTCCTGCTCGACCTTGAAGAAGCCTGCGCCGGTCGCGTACTCACGAACGTCTTCCGCCTCCCGGTTCAGATAGACGCGCGTCGAGCCGGCCTTCAGCGTCGCGATCAGCGGCGCGTGACGCGCCAGGACGCCGATCTCACCGGCTGCGCCCGGGACGATGATCATCTCTACCTCCCCCTCGAACGCGGGGCCGTCCGGCGTCACGAGGGAAAGGTCGAACTTTCGGGTTTCGTCAGCCACTATGAAACGCCGGCGGGCTCGGGCTCAGCTTCGGGGGCGGCGACAGCCGCATCTTCGGGCGCCTCTTCCTGCCCGTCCTGCCCAGAATCGCCCTCGCCCGAGAGCTTCCGTCCCTTCTCCGCGGCCTGCTCGATCGTGCCGACCATGTAGAAGGCCTGCTCGGGCAGCTCGTCGTGCTTGCCCTCGAGGATCTCCTGGAAGCCCTTGATCGTGTCCTCGAGTTTCACGTACTCGCCGGGCGTACCGGTGAACTGCTCGGCGACGAAGTTCGGCTGCGAGAGGAAGCGCTGGATCTTGCGCGCGCGAGTCACCACGAGCTTGTCCTCGTCGGAGAGCTCGTCGATACCGAGGATGGCGATGATGTCCTGCAGGTCCTTGTAGCGCTGCAAGATCTCCTGGACGCGCGTCGCCGTCGCGTAGTGCTCTTCGCCGATGATCCCCGGCTGCAACGCGCGCGAGAACGAGTCGAGCGGATCGACCGCCGGGTAGATCCCCTGCTCGACGAGCGTGCGCGTCAGCACGACGGACGAGTCGAGGTGCGCGAACGTGTTCGCGGGCGCAGGGTCGGTGAGGTCGTCCGCGGGGACATAGATCGCCTGCACGGAAGTGACCGAGCCCGTCTGCGTCGAGGTGATGCGCTCCTGCAGCTGGCCCATCTCCGTCGCGAGCGTCGGCTGATAACCGACCGCGCTCGGCA
>JBGPYI010000055.1:0-10304 GCA_041493175.1 Gaiellaceae bacterium
AAGCCGGTGAGCTCTGCGATCTGCACAGCGAGCTCGCGAATCGAGATCTCAGCGCCGGTACCGAGGTTCACCGGCTCGCTACCGTCGTAGCGTTCCGCGGACAGCACGAGTCCTTCGACGCAGTCGTCCACGTAGAGGAACTCGCGCGTTGGCGAGCCGTCGCCCCAGAGCGTGACGCGATCGGGGCTGTCCAGCATCTTCCGGATCAGCCCTGGAATGACGTGCGACGTCTCGAGGTCGAAATTGTCGCGCGGCCCGTACAGGTTCGCGGGCAGGAGAAAGATCGAGTCGAGCCCGTACTGCTCTCGATAGGACTGCGCGCCGACGAGGATCGACTTCTTCGCGACGCCGTAGGGCGCGTTGGTCTCCTCGGGATAGCCGTTCCAGAGGTCGTCTTCGCGGAACGGTACGGGCGCGAACTTCGGATAAGCGCACACTGTGCCGGCGATGACGAGCTTGCCGACGCTGTGCTCGCGCGAGAGCTCGAGCACGTGTGCTCCCATCATCAGGTTCGCATACCAGAACCGGCCCGGATTTACGCGGTTGGCGCCGATGCCGCCAACCTCGCCCGCCAGGTGGAACACGCGCTCGGGCCGGGCGTCCTTGAACAGGCGCTGGGCGTCGTCCCACCTCGTCAGGTCGTAGTCCGCACGGCGCGCGACGTAGACGTCGTGACCGTCGGCCTCGAGGCGCTCGACGAGGTGCGAGCCGAGAAAGCCGCCTCCGCCTGTGACGAGCGTCTTCATGCGGGGGCGCGCGTCTGCGACAGCCAGTCGACGCGGCCGATCCAGCGCGGCCGGTTCTCGGCATACCACGTGATCGTCCGTGCGACGCCGTCCTCCCACGAGATGTGGGGCTCCCAGCCGGTCTCCCGGTTGAGCTTCTCGTAGCCGACCCGCAGAGCCATCACCTCGCTGGCTCCCGGCCGGTAGCGCTCGGCGGTGGAGACGATCTCACGCGCCTTCCAATGCCCCTGCTCCCGCCCGACGCGGAGGATGAGCTCGGCCCAGTCACGCATCGAGATGTTCTTGCCCTGCCCGTAGACGTAGAGGTCGCCGGGGATCCCATGCGCGGCGACCGTCAGGTGCCCGCGCACTCCGTCGGTGCAGAAGCAGAAGTCGCGCATCGGCTCGAGCTGGCCGAGCTCGACGGTCTCGCGTGTGAGCGCCTGCGTGATGATCGTCCCGGTGACGTAGCGCGGGTTCTGGCGAGGCCCGTAGTTGTTGAACATCCGCGTGACGACGCCGGGCACGCCGAACGCGTCGTGGTAGTTCATGGTCAGGAAGTCCGCGGCCACCTTCGAGGTCGCGTAGATCGATTTCGGATTGATCGGCGAGCGCTCGTGGAGGATCAAACCGCCCTCCTCGTCGAAGTCGTGATGGTGCGCGACCGACTCGTGCGGGTTGCCGTACTCCTCCGACGTGCCGGCGGTGTCGAACTTCTCGAGCTCCAGGCCGTGGTCGACGATCGACTGGAGCAGGTTGAGCGTGCCGATCGTGTTGGCCGTCACCGTCTCGTACGGCCGGTGCCACGACTCGCCGACGTGCGCCTGCGCGCCGAGATGGAAGACGTAGGGCTTGTCGGGCGCGTTGAGCAGCTCCTTGACGAGGTAGTCGATCGACGTCTTGTCCGTCAGGTCGGCGAAATGCACCTTGAGCTGCTGGCGCAGCGGGGCGATGTTGTTCAGCGCGCCGCTCGAGGTTGCTCGAACGAACGCATGCACATTCGCGTCGAGCTGAACGAGCGCGTCGGTGAGGTGCGATCCCATGAAGCCGTCGGCGCCGGTGACCAGGCAGGTCCTACCGCTGAAGAAGTCGCCGAACTCCCGCCGGAGATCAGCGACGGCATCGTCCGTCCAGGTGGAGTCGTGTTGGTCTGCTTTCATGCAGCGGTGCCCGCCGACGAGCAGCCCAAGGGTAGCCCGGAGGGCGGCCGGAGTGCTGTTCGAAGCGGCGCCTTTACAGGTCTCTCATATGTGACTTTGAGCCTGGCCGCCGCCGTGGCCGGTGCCTTCCTGGCGCACAAGTTCGGCCGGAACCGGGAGACCGACGGCTTCATGGCCGCCTACGGTGTCTACCTCGTGCTCGTGCTCGGGGCCCAGGCCTTCCGAATGGTGGTCGTCCCCGACCTGACCCGCGCCGAGGCGGAGGGGCGGCTCGGCTCGGAGTTCCGAGCCTACGCAATCGCCTTTCTGGCCGTGGCCGTCCCAGCCACCGTCCTCGCGGCGGTCTTCTCGCATTTCTGGGGCGAGCTGATCACTGGACGGCTTCCGGAGGAGTCGGCGGCGGTCGCCGCCGATGCGCTGCCGTGGCTCGTGCCCGCTGCATTCGCCCAGTTGATCGCCGCGCTTGCCGCCAGTGCGCTCGCTGCGAAGGACAGCTACGTCCCGGCTGCACTCGGCTTCGCGCTCGGCGGCGTCGGCGGCGTCGTCTTCTTCGTGCTGGCCGCGGACTCCCACGGCCTCGTCGCGCTCGCGTGGGGGCTGGCGCTGAACGGCGCGATTGCGATCGGCCTGCCGATGATCGTGCTACTCGTGCGCGGGAACCGGCTGAGGTTGCATCGAGGCGTCCCGCTTCGGCTCGGTCACCGGCTCTGGCGGCTCTTGTACGGCGCAGCCGTGCCGGTCGCTCTGCAAGGCCTCTACGTAATCGGGCTCCGCTTCGCGGCCGGGACCGGCGAAGGCAGTGTCACGAGCCTGTCGTATGCGTACCTGCTCGCAGCGACGTTCGTCAGCGCGACGGCGTTCTCGCTGTCGCTCATCTCTGCGGCGCCGCTGACCCGCCGTGGTGTCGATGCCGAGAGCGCGGCAGAGCACGTGGTGCACTCCGCCTGGGTCTCGCTCGCATTCGTCGGCGCTGCCGCCGGGCTCGTGGCGCTCGTCGGCGGGCGGGTGGTCACCGCCGTGCTCGGCGACGCATTCTCGGGCCACGTCGGCGACGAGCTCGGGCGCCTCGTCGTCTTCCTCTCCCCGTGGATGATCGGGAACGCGGCGTTCCTGATCACGTATCCGCTGCTGTTCGTCATGCACCGCACGCGGCTGCTGATCCCGCTGGCGATCAGCGCTGTCGCGGTGGACATCCCCATCTCGATCGCCGGCCGCGCCCTGTGGGGCCTCACGGGCGTGACGGTCGCACTCGGCGTCTCGACGCTCGTTGTCGTGCTCGGGCTGATGGCCGCGCTCGCACCCAGGATGCTGGCGCTGACCGTCGTCGGGCTCGGCCGCCTCTCGATCCTCGTCGGGGCGGCAACCGCGCTCGCGTTCGGCGGCGCGTCGCTCGTCCTGGGCGCGGTGCCTGCGGCAGCGGCGGGCCTGGCGCTCTACGCCCTCCTGCTGGTGGCGATGCGCCAGCTCGGTCTAGCGCAGGCATGGCACTACGTCCGTGCCCTCCACTGACAGGCTCACCCCGTACAATCATCTAAATGTCCGGGCCGGAGGCGAAAAACCCGGCGCCTGCAGGTATTTCCTCGCCGGAGGAGATCGACGTCGCCGCCCTGTTCGGTCGGCTCCGCGAGGAGCTTAGACGTGGTGCCGTCCATGAGGGCTCGCGGGGCGCCGAATTCGCCTCGACGCGGGCGCTCGCGGAGCGCTTCCGGCCGGTCACGGCCGAGCGTCCCGCCGGCGGCGGCCCCAAGGGAGCCGTCAAGCGCTTCCTCCGCAAGCTCATGCGCTGGTACGTCGAGCCGCTTGCCGCGGACCAGCGGGTCTTCAACGACTCCGTCCTGAAGCTCGTCGATGCCCTGTCGGAGCAAGCCGACGTCTCGACTGCCGCGCGCGAGCAGGCGGAGCGACTCGTGCGTGAGTTGGAGGAACGGCTCGCGCGCCTCGAGCGGCGCGGTCCCGCATCCGGTGGCGCGCCTGCACCTGTGACGGTCGCGGCACAGCCGGCCGCGGCTTCGGTTCCGGACTACTTCGCCTTCGAGAGCAGGATGCGCGGCAGCGTCGACTCGATCCGGAACCGCCAGCGCCTTTACGTGGATGTCCTGCGCGACGCGGCGCCCGTGCTCGACGCCGGTTGTGGGCGCGGCGAGCTGCTCGGGCTCTTGCGCGAAGCCGGCGTGGAGGCACGCGGCATCGATGCCGACTCCGACATGGTCGCGTACGCGCGTGGCGACGGCCTCGACGTCGAGCAGGCCGACCTCGTCGAGTACCTCCAACGCGCCGCCGACGGCTCGCTCGGCGCGATCTTCATGGGCCAGGTGGTCGAGCACCTTCCGGCTCCCACGCTGGTGCGGACGTTCCAGCTCGCCGCTGCGAAGTTGCGACCGGGCGGCGTCCTCATCGCGGAGACGATCAATCCCCTGTCGCCGATCGCGCTGCGGAACTACTTCGCAGACCTGACGCACGCCCAGCCGCTCGTTCCGGAGACGCTCGAGCTGCTGGCGCGCCAGTCGGGGTTCGCCGAGACGGAGATCCGGTTTCTCAACGAGCCCGCCGAGCGGCTTACCGAGCCGGACGATCCCGTGATCGCCGCCAACGTCCGCCTCCTCAATGACCTCTTGTTCGCGCCGCTCGACTACGCCCTCGTGGCGCGAACGGCTGCGCATGCATAGGCGCGCAGACGTTCCGCTCGTGACACGGACACGTGACAACTCTCTCCGTAGGCTGTCGGTGGGCGGGAGTGGTGGGACCCGGTTACTTGCGCGTGTACCTCTAGAAGGCCGGAGATGAGGATCGCCGTTTGCGCACCGCAGGTCCCGTTCGAGCGCGGCGGGGCCGAGATCTTCGCGGACGATCTGGTCGGCGAGCTCAGCGCTCGCGGGCACGAGACGGACCTCGTCACCGTCCCCTACAAGTGGTACCCGGGCGAGCGCGTGCTCTCCCAGGCCTTTCTCTGGCGGCTGCTCGACCTGAGCGAATCGGACGGACGCCCGATCGAGCTCGTGATCGCGACGAAGTTCCCCTCCTACGCCGTTCGGCATCCCAACAAGGTCGTGTGGCTGCTGCACCAGTTTCGGCAGGCCTACGAGCTGGATCGCACCGAGCTCGGGCAGTTCGGTGAGAACGCCGAGGAGCGTGCGACCCGCCGGGCCGTTCAGCGCCTCGATCGCATTGCCCTGGGCGAGGCGAAGAAGGTGTTCGCGACCTCCCGCAACGTCGCCGACCGCCTGCAGCGTTCGACGGGAATCGCTGCGGAGGTGATGCCGCATCCGCCGCAGGAGCTGCCGTACCGGACGGAGAGCTACGACGACTTCGTGCTCTCGGTGGGGCGCCTCGACCGCGCAAAGCGGCACGAGCTGCTGCTCGACGCACTCGCGGCCGACTCGACACTGCGCTGCGTGATCGTCGGCGACGGCCCGGACCGCGAGCGGCTGGAGGGCGTCGCCCGTAAGCACGGCCTGGACGGGCGCGCCCGCTTCACCGGTCGCGTCGACGAGGAAGAGCTCGCGGGGCTCTACGCACGCTGCCTCGCCGTCTACTACGCGCCGGTGGACGAGGACTTCGGAATGGTCCCGTACGAGGCGTTTCTCTCGGAGAAGCCGGTCGTCACCACGACAGACGCCGGCGGACCGCTCGAGATCGTCGCGGACCGGAGGACGGGGCTCGTGATCGAGCCGCGCGCTGCAGCCCTTGCCGAGGCGTGCTCCTGGCTGCGGGACCACGTCGACGACGCGCGGGCGTGGGGACAGGCCGGAAAGGAGATCGCGCGCCGCGTGTCCTGGGACGAGACGATCGCGCGACTGCTCGCGTGAGGGTCGCCTACTACTCGCCGCTGCCGCCCGAGCGGTCCGGGATAGCCGACTACTCCGCGCTGCTGCTCCCTGCGCTCGCGCGGCTCGTGGAGCTCGCGGTCGTGCGGCGCGGACGTACGCGGCCGGTGGCCGCCGACGTGGCCCTCTATCACGTCGGCAACGATCCGGAGGCGCACGGCTGGATCGTCGACGCGCTGAGACGCCGGCCGGGAGTGGTGGTCCTGCACGACTTCGTCCTCCACCACCTCGTCGCAGGACTGACGATCGGCCGTAAGGACGGCCACGGCTATCTCGCTGCCATGGAGCGCGACGCGGGCATTCCGGGACGCCTGCTGGCGCACGGAGTGCTCGACGGGCGCGTGTCTCCGCCGTGGGAGACGCGGCCCGACGAGTTCCCGCTCGCCGGTGAGGTGTTCGCCAACGCGACGGGCCTGATCGTTCATTCCCACTACGTAGAGGAACGCGCGCTCGAGGCCGGCTACCACGGTCCGATCTGGCGGATCGAACATCCGGCCTGGCCCGCAGCCGACGTGCAACCGGCGGAGATCGAAGGCAGCCCGCTCTTCGGCTGCTTCGGGCATCTGAATGCGAGCAAGCGCATCCCGCAACTCGTCGAAGCGTTCGGCGTGGTACGGAAGCGCCATCCGAACGCGAAGCTCCTGCTCATCGGACCTGCGTCTCCCGGCTTCGATGCGGACCGATTTGAAGCGGAAGGCGTCGAGCGCATCGGCTACGTCGAGGAGGAGCAACTCTGGTCCCTGATGGCGGCCTGCGACGCCTGCATCTCGCTGCGCTCGCCTACGATGGGAGAGACCTCGGGCAGCGCCATCCGCGCGCTCTCACTCGGACGGCCGCTCGTCGTCAGTGATCTCGGCTGGTTCTCGGAGTTGCCGGACGACGTGGCACTGAAGGTGCCCGTGGACGAGGACGAGATTCCGTCGCTCGCGACCGCGTTGGAGCTGCTCGCCTCGAGCGAGCCGACACAGCTCGCTATGAGCGATGCGGCGCACGCGTACGTTCAGCGAGAGCACGACCTCGGGCGCGTTGCAGAGAGCTACGCGGCGGCGCTGGAAGAGGCCGCCGGCGGGACCAGGGTCTCCGACGCGGTTGTCACCGAGGTCGCGCAGGCCGCAGCCGAGATCGGCATCGAGTCCGGGACGCCTTTTGCCGCGGAGCTCGCAGGCCGGCTCAACGACATCGGATTGGCCCGCAACGGCCGGCCGGAGCCCGGACCCCCGCCGAAGCGCAGGCGGCTTGCACGCGTTCCGGTCTGGGCCTGGCTCGCCGGGCTCGTCGTCGTCTCGGCCGTCTTCCGCTACGGGTTGTCCCGCCGCGTGGTCGCGCCGTGGATCATGGTCGACGAGCTCATCTACTCCGAGCTCGCGAAGAGCTTCGCGCAGACCGGCCACTTCCTCATCCGCGACGTGCACCACGGGGCGTACGGCGTCGTGTATCCGCTCCTGATCGCGCCGGCGTGGCGCGTGTTCGGCTCAGTGGCCGACGCCTACGCCGCAGCGAAGGCGCTCGGGTCCGTGCTGATGTCGCTGACCGCGATCCCGGTCTACTTCCTGGCGCGGCGACTCCTGACGCCGATCCCAGCGCTGGTGGCCGCCCTGCTGGCCGTCGCCGTGCCGTCGCTGATGTACACGGGCACGCTGATGACGGAGACCGTCTTCTATCCGCTGTTCGCCTGCGTCGCACTTGCGCTCGTGCTCGCACTCGAGCGTCCAACGATTCAGCGGCAGCTCGTTCTGCTCGCGCTTTGCGTACTCGCTTTCCTGACCCGCTCGCAGGCGATCGTGCTCATTCCCGCCGTGGCGACGGCACCGCTCCTCCTTGCGTGGCTCGACCGCCGGCGACTGCGGATGCTCGCCGACTTCCGCGTTCTCTACGGGACACTGGCCCTCGGTGTCGTGGGCGTGCTCGCCGTCCAACTCTTCCGCGGGCACTCGCCGTACGACGTCCTGGGCAGCTACAGCGTGACCGGGCACGCAACCTACCGGCCCGACCAGGTGCTGAAGTGGCTGCTTTACCACGTCGCCGAGCTCGACCTCTACCTCGGCATCGCGCCGTTTGCGGCGCTCCTGCTCCTCACGTTTGTCGGCCGGTCGCTCGACCGTCCGCTCCGCGTCTTTCTCGCGGGGGCGCTGCCGCTGACTGCCTGGTTGCTGCTCGAAGTCGGCGCCTTCGCGTCGGCGCTCTCGCCGCGCATCCAGGAGCGCAACCTCTTCTATCTCGCACCGCTGTTCCTGATTGCTCTCCTGGCGTGGATCGAGCGCGGGATGCCGAGACCTCCGCGCGCTGCCGCGATCGCGGCCGTGCTCGCCGCGGCACTGCCGGGAGCCCTTCCGTATCACCGGCTCATCGATGTCTCCGCCGAGTCGGACACCCTCGCCTTGCTACCGCTCTGGTGGCTTCAGGAGAGGGTCGTCGGACTGGACACGATTCCGGTCGTGGTCGTCGCCGCGGCCGCGGCGATCGGCCTGCTCTTCCTGTCGATCTCCCCGCGCTACGCGCTCGTGTTACCGGCGGTCGTGCTGCTCTGGTTCGCGTTTGCGACGGAGCGAATCGAGCGCTTCGACCACGGCTTCCCGAAGGCATCGGTTGGTGCGCTGTACCAGGGCATCACTGCGCCGAGGCGCGACTGGGTCGATGCTGCGGTAGGCCGGAGTGCCGACGTCGCGTTCGTCTACTCCGGCCAGGATCCGACCCAGCAGCCGCTCACGCTGTGGGAGAACGAGTTCTACAACCGCAGCATCGGCCCCGTGTACGACCTGCGGCAGCAATCGACGGGCAGCCTGCCGGAGACCCAGGTGACGCAAAGGGCGGACGGTGTGCTGCTCGCCGACGGAAAGCCGGTGCGCCATGCCTACGTCCTGAGCGAGGAGAGCGTGCCCCTCGCCGGCGCCGTCGTGGCGAGCGACGAGCGGAAGGGGATGGCGCTTCGGCGAACCGACGGTCTCGTGCGGATCGGCTACCGCGTGAGCGGCCTCTACCCAAACGATACGTGGTCCGGGAAACGCGTCACGTACACGCGGCTTCGCTGCACCGGAGGGGCCGTCACGGCGCAACTGGAGCGCGACCCGAACCTGATCGGCGGCCCACAGACCGTGCGAGCAGAGGGGAGGAGCGTGACCTTCCGTTCCAACGACGAGGCCACCCTCACCGTCCCGCTCCGCCCGCGCAACGGGGTGTGCCGTGCCGTCTTCACGGTGACTCCCACTGCCGTACCCGGGCCCGCAGACCCGCGCGTGCTCGGTGTGCACTTCCTCCAGTTCCGCTACGCCGCTCCGTGAGGATCGCCTACGACGTCACGCCGCTCTCGCATCCGCGAACGGGCGTCGGCAATTACATCCTCGGCGCTCTGAAAGGAATGGCCGAGGCGGCGGACGGATCGCACGAGCTCGTCGCCTTCGGCCCGGTCAGCATCCGCGGGCGGAAGCTGCTCGACTCGACGCTCGCCGGTCTCCCCATCGAGCGGCGCATCGTGACGGTGCCGTTCGGGCACGCCGTGCGCACTGCGTGGAGCCGGTTGGGACGCCCGCCGGCGGAGCGCTTCCTCGGTCACACGGACGTGCTGCACTTCACGGACTGGATGGTCCCGCCCGGACGACCGCGCGTGCGCGCCACGATGATCCACGATCTCGGTCCGCTGCGGTACCCCGAACGGCTGCATCAACGCACGGTCCGCATGCACACCGCGACCGCTCGTGCGGCGGCGAGCTGTGACGTCGTCTTCACGAATGCCGAGTACACGGCGAACGACGTCGTCGAGCGGCTCGGGATTCCGCGTGACCGCATCCGCGTCGCCTATCCCGGCGTGGACGCTCGCTACCGGCCCGACGGCGAGCGGCACGAAATCGGCCGCCCGTACGTCTTCACGACCGCGACCGAGGACTGGCGCAAGAACCGCGGCGTCGTCGAGGCCGCTCTGAGACTGCTCGGCGACGACCTCACGCTGCTGTCGCTCGGCCATGGCGGCCGCGGCTACGTCCCCGACGAGGAGCTGCCGGCCCTCTACCGCGGCGCGGCAGTCTTCGCCTACCCGTCGCGTTTCGAGGGTTTCGGGATTCCGATAATTGAGGCGATGGCCTGTGGCGTGCCCTGCGTCGTCTCTTCCCACCCTTCGCTGGACGAGGCTTGCGGGGACGCAGCCGTTCGCGCCGATCCGGAGAGCCCGGAAGGGTTCGCCGACGCGATCGGCCGAGCGCTGGCCGAGCGCGAAGAGCTCGTTGCACGCGGCCTCGCCCACGCAGCCCGCTTCAACTGGCTCGAAACGGGCCGCATTCACCTGCGGAGCTACGCTGACGCGCTGTGATGCGCGTCGCCATCGACGTCTCCCCGCTCGCCCAGACCCGTGCGGGAACGGCGCGTTATCTGCAAGGGCTGATGCGTGAGCTGCAACGGCGCGACGACGTTGCGGTCTCGACGCGTTCTTTCGGAGGAAAAAGCCGCTTGTCGACTCTCGCGCGCGATGGGGTCTGGTACCCGTTTCTGCTCGGACACGAGAGCGCTGCGGACGTCCTTCACTGTCCAACCTACCGCGGCCCTCTGCGCCCGCGCGTGCCGCTCGTCGTCACCGTGCACGACCTCGCCGTGCTCCGGCACCCGGA
>JBGPYI010000070.1:0-9352 GCA_041493175.1 Gaiellaceae bacterium
AAACGGTCAACGCACTGCGCGAGCGTTTCGGCTGGCATCCGCTCGATGTCGAGGACGTCCTGTCGAAGCGTCAGCGACCGAAGGTCGACGATTACCTCGACGATGGCTACCTCTTCGGCGTTCTGCACTTCCCCGCGTACGACAAGAACGTCCAGCGCCTGAACGCCGGCGAGCTCGATTTCTTCCTCGGCCCCGACTACCTCGTCACGATCTCGAATGTCGACCTGCTGCCGGTCACCCGGCTCTTCAACCGCGTCCAGGAAGACGAGCGCTTCCGCGAGCAGCTCTTCAGCAAGGGATCCGGCCGGCTCCTCTACGAGGTGCTGGACGACCTCTTCGACTACTGCTTCCCGATCCTCGACAAGATCGCCTACAAGCTCGACTCGATCGAGGACGACATCGAGGACCGCCGCTCCGAGGAGATCGTCACGGACATCTCCAAGGCGAAGCAGGAGATCATCTCCTACCGCAAGATCATCAAGCCGCAGCGTCCCGCTCTGCGCCTACTCGAACGGCGCATCGAGCGCTTCCTGCCGGAGAACCTCGAGCTCTATTTCGACGACCTCGTCGACGCATCAGAGCGCATCTGGGACCTCCTCGACAATTACAAGGAGGTCGTGGAGGCGCTCGAGAGCACGAACGAATCCGTCATCTCGCACCGACAGAACGACGTCCTCCGAATCCTGACGGTCTTCTCTGTGGTCCTCCTGCCGCTCACGCTGATCTCGGGGATCTTCGGCATGAACGTCCTCTTCCCGGGAGAGGGCACACGCCTCGCCTTCTGGATCGTCGTCGGCCTGATGATCGGCGTGATCGTCGGGATGATCGGGTTCTTCAAGTACAAGCGCTGGCTCTGAGTCAGTCCCTCATTCGGGTCATCTAGATCACCTCCGGGGGCCCCGAGTACTAAAGGCATGCCCGGGCCGCGCGGACGCAGGGGTCTCGCTCTGCTACTCGTCACCGCAGCCGCGCTCGCGGCCGGCGGGCCCACGCCTGCGGCAGAGCGGCCGACGGTCAAGCGGCTCAGCGTGCTCGGACTGGGCCAGGGAATGGGACGGGTTCGCTCGCGGGTCGTCCACCGGCAGCCGCACTTCCTCGCGCTGCCGCCGGGCGCCTGGGGTGGCGTCTACACCGCGAAGAGCGGCGCACACGTCACGATCCACTCGTCGGGCGAGTACCCCGTCGACGAGTCGGTGAACCAGGCCGCGGCCGACTTCGTCGACAGCCTCGTGCACGGCAGCGAGATCTCCGCAGTCAGCATCTACTTCGCTCCTCCGGCCGAGGTCGGCATCCTCTGTTACACGCAGGAGGCGGACGGCTGTTACTTCCCCTCGACCGGCCAAATCATCACGATCGGCGAGGACACGCCGTGGAGCACCGTCGAAGAGGTCGTGACGCACGAGTACGGACACCATGTCGCGAGCAACAGGCTCAACGACCCCTGGCCTGCAGTCGCCTACGGCACGAAGCGCTGGTCGACCTACGAGGGCGTCTGCCAGAAGGAGGCCGCCGGCGCGGCCTTCCCCGGCGACGAGGGCGAGCACTACGTCCAGAACCCCGGGGAGTCCTTTGCGGAGTCGTTCATGCACCTCAACGAGGTGAAGCTCGGCCTGCCGGAGACCCCGTGGGGTTACGACCCGATGTTCACGCCGGACGCAGCTGCGCTCGCCGTGATCGAGCAGGACGTGCTCAAGCCGTGGAAGAGGACGGCGCTCAAGCACTTGAGTGGACGCTTTACCCGTCGCGGCCAGCAGAAGACGTTCACCTTCAAGACCCCGCTCGACGGCGTGTTCGCCGCGGAGCTCCACGGCCCGCGCGGCTCGACGCTCACGGTCAGCGGGCCTGCGCAGGTCAAGCGTTACTCATCCGGGGTCGCCGCCGCACTGGTCTGCGGGGAGCGCACGGTCACGGCCCGCTTCACGGCGGGCGGCGCGGGTCGCTTCGCGGCCGCGACGCTGATCCCCTAGCAGGACTCGGGACCGAGTAACCGAAGTCGTGAGTGGCCCGTTCCACTTCCGACATGCTCACTCTCCAGGCGATCCTCCTCACCTCCTCCCTGCTCATGGTCCTGGCCATGGTCGGGTCGGTGATACTCCTCGCCACGCTGCGCGCCCGGATCGAGCCGGAAGCCGTCGCGGTCGAATCCGCGGATCAGCCGCTCTAGACTCGGCCGCGTGAAGCAACTGTGGGCGCCCTGGCGCCTCGAGTACATCAAGTCTGCCGACGACGAGCCCGGGTGTGTCTTCTGCGCGGCCGTGGAGGGCGACGACGAGGAGCGACTGGTCGTGCACCGCGGCCAGACCGCGATCGCGCTCCTGAACAAGTACCCGTACTCGTCCGGCCATTTCATGGTCGCGCCGGTCCGGCACCTCGGTGAATATGGCGAACTCGCTGTGGAGGAAGTGCTCGAGCTCCACCGGCTGGCCTCTGCCGGCATGGGTGCGCTGGCACAGATCTACGCGCCGCAGGGATACAACGTCGGCTGGAACCTCGGGCGCATCGCCGGCGCCGGTGTTGTCGACCACGTCCACCTGCACGTCGTGCCTCGCTGGGCCGGTGACACGAACTTCATGCCGGTGCTTGCGGACGTGAAGGTGCTACCGGAGCACCTGGCCGAGACGCGCCGCCGGCTCGCGGAGGCCTGGCCCGCCGGCTAGGTGTAGACGCCCGCGCCGTACTTGGCGCGGAGATACGCGAGGTACGGCTTCGCGTCGATCCGGCTTCCGGTCGCACGCTCGAGCGTCTCCTGCGGCGAGAACTTCCTGCCGTGCGCGTGGACGTGCTCGCCGAGCCAGTCGCGCAACGCGGCGAGCTCACCGCGCTCGATCTGGTCTTCCAAATCTGGAACGTCCTCGAGCGCCTTCTCCCAGATCTGCACCGACATGACACTCCCGAGCAGGTAGGTCGCGAAGTAGCCGATCAACCCCGAGGCCCAGTGCGTGTCCTGGAGGACGCCGTGCGCGTCGTCGGGGACGTCCACTCCGAGGTAGTCGCGCATCCTTTCGTTCCACACCTGCGGGAGATCTCGGAGCTCGACGCGTCCGTTGATGATGTCCTGCTCGAGCTCGAAGCGCAGGATGATGTGCATCCCGTATGTCACCTCGTCAGCCTTGATCCTGATCAGCGACGGCTTGACGCGGTTGATGCCGGCCACGAAACGATCGAGCTCCACCCCACTCAGCTGCTCGGGAAACGTCTCCTGTACGCGCGGGTAGAAGAAGCGCCAGAACTGCGGGCTGCGCCCGACGAGGTTCTCCCACAGCCTGCTCTGCGATTCGTGAATGCCGAGCGAGCACGCCTTGCCGGTCGGGAGCCGCTGAAGGTCACGCGGAAGCTGGTGCGAGTACAGGCCGTGCCCGTACTCGTGCATGGTCGAGAAGAACGACTTCATCGTCTCGGGGTCGTAGTGCGTCGTGATCCGGACGTCGTCCACCCCGGCGCCGGCCGCGAATGGATGCTCGGTGGGATCCAGCCGCCACGTGTCCGGACGGAAGCCGAAGAGCTCCACGACCTCCTTCGCCACCTGCTCCTGGCGCTCGACCGGGAAGTTCCCGCGCAGGAACGAGTCGTCCACGTCGGTGTCACGGAGCTCGGCGATCAGCGGCACGAGGTCGGCCTTGAGCTCGTCGAAGATCTCCCGCACCTCTGCTGTGGTCGTGTACGGCTCGAAGTCGTCGAGCAGGATGTCGTACGGCTCGTCGACTCCTTCGAAACACGCGACGTAGCGCCGCCGCAGCTCGACGTTCCGCTCCAATGCAGGCAGGAAGAGCTCGAAGTTCGATTCGGCCCTGGCCTTGACCCACACGGAACGAGCCTTCGCGGCGGCATGCGTCATCTCTGCGCGCAGGTCGGTGGGAACACGCACAGCCTTCTCGTAGTAGCGCCGTGCCACTCGGATCAAGGCTGCGTTATCCGAGTCCCACGGCGCCAGAGACTCCTCCAGCGGACGCAGCTCGTCGAGCAGGCGGCCGGTCTCGTCTGCGATCAGCAGCTCGTGTCCGATCCGTCGCAGCGTCGCGAGGTGATCGGCGCGATGATCGGATCCCGCCGGAGGCATCATCGTCTGCTGGTCCCACCCGAGCACCCGGCTGATCCGCTCGAGGTCGGTGATCTTGCCGAGCCGTTCCTTGAGCTGCTCCAGGGGCTTACTCACGGTCGGGCACCTTATCGAGGCGACTCAGCAACTCAGCGAGGGTGCGCTCGAGCCGCTCGAGCCGCTCCTCGATCGCGGCGACCCGGTCGTCGCCGCGCGGCGGGAGCTCCTCGGATTCGGGCTCGACGGCCTCCTGGGAGGAATTGGCGCCAAGGAGTTGCGCCCATCGCTCCTCTTTCTGGCCCGGGCGTCGCTCGAGCCGCTCGACCAGCTCTCGCTGCGCAAGCGCATCGAGCGTCTGCGCGACCTCGGCGATCGACTCGAATCGGTGGAGCCGTTCGCTGCGCTGCTTCAGCTCGCCGAGCGTCTGCGGGCCGCGCAGCATGAGCACGCCCAGCAGCGACACCTCGGGTCCAGAGAGTTCGAGTGCCTCGTCGAGGAGATGCCGGTACTTCAGGGCGCGGCTGCTCACCCCGCTCGCGAACCGCGTCCAGCCCCGGTTCGACATCCGGTCGAGCGCCGCCTTGATCTCGCGCTCCTCGTAGGTCACCACAGGATCGCGGTTCGTCGACTGGTTGCACGCGAGGCGGAGCGCGTTCAGGGAGAGCGGGTAGGCATCCGGCGTCGTCCGCTGCTTTTCGATCAAGCAACCGAGGACACGGATCTCGACAGCATCGGCATCCACAGCCGCGACAGGCTAACCGGTCAGACGAGCAGGAAGTTCGAGGGTCAGGGAAGCGGTTGCCAGTCGGGCTCGAGATCCTCGCCCGGGTCGGTCGTGAGCCGCACTGGGCTGGAACCGTTCGCGTTCATGACGTAGATCTCGTCGTTGTAGTCGCCCTTTCGGTTGCGGCTGCTCGAGAAAAGGATCTTCGTCCCGTCGGGCGACCAGGCAGGCCTGAGGTCGATGCCGGCGTTCTCCGCATTGCCCTTGAAGCGTGTGATGTTCCGCTGGCCTGATCCGTCCGCGTTCATCACGTAGATCTCGTAATTGAAGTCGCGGTCGCTGGTGAACGCGATCTTCTTCCCGTTCGGTGACCAGTCGGGCTTGAAATCCAATCCAGCATTCGCCGGCTTGGTGTTGTGCGTCAGCCGCCGCTGGCCGGACCCGTCGGCGCGCATCACGTAGATCTCCTGGTTGCGGTCACGAGTGCTCGTGAACGCGATCTTCTTTCCGTCCGGCGACCACGCGGGGTCGGCATCATTGGCGGGATTCCTCGTGAGCCGCCTCTGTCCGGAACCGTCGGCGTTCATCACGTAGACATCGAACTGGCGATTGACGAAACGCGTGAACGCGATCTTCGTCCCGTCCGGCGACCAGGTCGACCCGTGTTCGTTGGGCGCGCTTTGGGTCAGGTTCGTCTGGTTCGAGCCGTCGGCGTTCATCACGAAGATCTCGAAGCTGTTGGTGGTCTTGCGGAAGGTGGTATAGGCGATCTTCGTCCCGTCCGGCGACCAGGCCGGCAGGACGTCGTGCCCGTTGTGCTTCGTCAGGTTGATCTCGTCCGACCCGTCGGCATTCATGACCCAGACGTCGTCGTCAGCACTTTGAGCCCCGAACCTTGTGAAGGCGATCTTGCCGTTGGTGCCGTGGAAGGTCGCCGCCCCGGCCGGCGCAAGCACGAGAACTGCTCCGACCGCCACGATTAGACCCGCGCGTGCCTTCATCGAAGAACCTCCCTCTTCAATCGGCAGCGACTAAAGGTCCAGGCGCTCGAATCACCCTAGCGCAGCTTCGAATCGCCGCCGATGCCGGCTTTGCCGGCGTCAGCTAACGGACGATGGGATCGACAGCAAGACCGGTCGAAGTCATCATGGCCCGCGAAGCGGGCCGGACTTCGACCGGTGAGAGCGGACGATGGGGCTCGAACCCACGACCCTCAGCTTGGGAAGCTGATGCTCTACCAACTGAGCTACGTCCGCACGGGCCCTATTTTAGCCTTCATGGCCCACGAAGCGGGCCGAACGTCGAGCGGCTACTCGGTAATGACGACCGGCGTGCCGAGCTTCACGTGGTGGAAGAGCCACTCGGCGTCCGGAATATGCATGCGGATGCAGCCGTGTGACGCGGAGTAGCCGATCGACGCGTCATCGGGCGTGCCGTGAATGCCGACTCCCGGCGCGGAGAGGCCCATCCAGCGCGTGCCGAGCGGGTTGCCCGGGCCCGGCGGGATCGGCTTCTTGCCCTTGGCCCAAGCCGAGTCCGGCGGGAGCCACCACGGGTTGAGCTGCAGGTCGACGATCTTGAAGGTTCCGGTCGGCGTCGGATACACCGCCTGGCCGGTCGCTACACCGAACTTCCGCAGCAGTTGCGCGCCCTTGTAGTAGCGCAGCTCGTTCGCGCCACGCCGAATGACGATGACGGGACCGAAGTTGACGACCGTCCGCGCAGGGACGAGTACCTTCACAGCGACACGGATGCGCCGCAACTGCGGCGACTGCAGCGCGCGGACGATGCGACGGATGGTGAGCTCGCGGAGGACCTTGATGCCCGGCTGCTCCTTCGTGAACTGCGGACGCAGGCCCTTGAGACCTTTTAGCTCCGCGTCCTGGGGCGCCGTCGAGACGCGCTTGTCGAGCGCCTGGACGAACCGGCGCACCTCCTGCTGGTTCACCTGCGGCACAAGGGGAACCGCAGCGCCGGCCTGAGCACCGAGCGCTTGCAGGACACCGTCGGCAATCGTCACCCGAGCGCCGAAGCGGGTCGGCTGGAGCTTCCAGCGCCGGTCGCCGTACACGAGCCGAACCGGCGTTGCGAATGCCGGACGTAGCGCGGCCTCGGCCTGCTCGTTGGACATCCCGCCGACCGGGACACCGGCGAGAGTCACGCCGGGCGCGATCAGCACCGGAGGCGCCGCATCCCCGCGCAGAGCCGGCGCGAGAGCCGCGACGACGAGAACCGTTAGGGCCAGACGGCGGATCACGTGGCGAAATCGTACTCAGGCTCGGAGCACTTACCAAGGTCCCCCGAAAAGGAGGGGCGAACCGCCGCAGCGTCGCCCCTCCAAACCCGAAAGCTTAGGGGATACTTCTCCCCGAACAAAGACGAGGGAGGAGCGGAAATGGAGGGTCAGGAGCTACAGAAGATCGCGGAGACGATCGTCGCCGACGGGAAGGGCATCCTCGCGGCGGACGAGAGCGACGGGACGATCAAGAAGCGGTTCGACTCGATCGGGGCCGAGTCCACCGAGGACACGCGCCGGGCGTACCGGGAGCTCCTCTTCACGACGGGGGGAGCCGAGGAGTTCATCGGCGGCGTGATCCTCTTCGACGAGACGATCCGCCAGCAGGCGTCCGACGGCACGCCGTTTCCCACGTTGCTCGAGTCCAAGGGCATCGTCCCCGGGATCAAGGTCGACAAGGGCGCCAAGCCGCTCCCGCTGGCCGAAGGCGAGACGGTCACCGAAGGGCTGGACGGGCTCCGCGAACGGCTGGCGGAATATCGCGAGCTCGGCGCGCGCTTCGCGAAGTGGCGGGCGGTGATCACGATCGGCAAGGACATCCCCAGCGAGTACTGCATCTGGACGAACGCGCACGCGCTCGCCCGCTATGCCGCGCTCTGCCAGGAAGGCGGCCTCGTGCCGATCGTCGAGCCGGAGGTGCTGATGGACGGCGATCACACGATCGAGCGGAGCTTCGAGGTCACGTCGCACACGTTGCGCGCGGTGTTCACCGAGCTGCGCGATCAGCGAGTCCAGCCCGAAGGGATCCTGCTGAAGCCAAATATGGTGCTCCCCGGGTACCAAAGCCCCGAGCAGGTTTCCGACGATGAGATCGCGCGCCAGACGGTCCGCTGCTTCCGCCGGCACGTGCCCGCGGCGGTTCCGGGAATCGTCTTCCTCTCGGGCGGACAGTCGGAGGAGGAAGCAACCCGGCGGCTGAACGCGATGAACGCCATCGGCCCGCATCCGTGGAAGCTGTCGTTCTCGTACGGGCGTGCGCTGCAGGCGGCGGCACTGAAGGCCTGGGGCGGCCAGGAGGAGAACGTCGACGCCGCGCAACGGGCTTACTACCATCGGGCCAAGATGAACAGCGCCGCGCAGACCGGGACGTACGCGCCGGAGCTGGAGAGAGAAGCAGTACCGGCGTAAGCCGGGTCAGCGGTACTCGAGGCCCGTCAGGGCCTCGAGCTTGTCCAGCAGGTGCGTGGCCTCGATCCGGCGCGAGGTGCCGGACCGCGAGCGCATCACGATCGAGTCGGTGACCGCGCCGTTCGGGAGATAACGCACGCCGCGTAGCAGCGAGCCGGTCGTGACCCCGGTCGCCGCGACGAAGACGTCCTCGCCCGCGATGAGATCGTTCGTTGTCAGTACCCGCTCCGGATCGAGCCCGGCGTCGACGAGTTGCTGCCGCTCGTCGTCGTTGCGTGGCCACAGCTTCCCTTGGATGCCGCCTCCGACGCACTTCAGCGCCGCCGCCGAGATGACGCCTTCGGGCGTACCGCCGATTCCGTAGAGCATGTCCACCCCGGTCCCGCTCTGCGCGGCCGCGATTGCCGGCGCGACGTCGCCGTCACGGATCAGCAGGACCTTCGCGCCGGCCGCGCGAAGCTCGGCGATCAGCGCTTCGTGCCGATCACGCTCCAGGACCACCACCGTGAGCTCCCGTGTGGACACTCCTTTCGCCTTCGCGACCGCAGTGACGTTCTCCGTTGGCGAGGCGTTGATGTCGATGACGTCGATGCCCTGCGGCCCGACTGCGATCTTGTTCATGTACACGGCAGCGCCGGGAAAGAACATCGTGCCGCGTTCCGCGACGGCCATGACCGCGATCGCATTCGGCTGGCCGAGCGCGGTCAGACGCGTTCCCTCCAGCGGATCGACCGCGACGTCGACCTGCGGCCCGGTGCCGTCGCCGACCGGCTCGCCGTTGAAGAGCATCGGCGCCTCGTCCTTCTCGCCCTCGCCGATCACGACGACGCCGGCCATAGAAACCGAGTCGAGCATCGCCCGCATCCCATCGACAGCGGCCTGGTCGGCGGCAATCTTGTCGCCGCGTCCGACCCAGCGCCCGGCAGCCATCGCCGCCGCCTCGGTCACGCGGACGAGCTCGAGCGCGAGATTTCGGTCGGGCGGCCTGGCGCTCATGGGGCAGCCTCTGCCCAATGGGCGAGGGAAGGGGAATGGGGGGAAACCGTGAGGTTTCCCCTCTCTGTCTCCTCGGCCCACGCGGCGATCTCAGCGGCGCGAGGGCTGAGGCGACCCCTAAAGAAGGGAGCTCGTGAGGGAAACATGGTTTCCCTCACGGGAGCGAGCCGAA
>JBGPYI010000201.1:0-3659 GCA_041493175.1 Gaiellaceae bacterium
CCGGGCGAGCTGATCAAGCTGCTCTCACTCGTCGCGGAGGAGCGCGGCAATGTCATCGCGGTCGAGCACCACCGCGAAGGGATGGACATCCCGGTGAGCGAGACGGCGGTCGAGCTGACGCTCGTCACGCGTAACGAGGACCACTGCCAACAGCTCCTCAGGGTGCTGTTGGAGCGCGGCTACACGGTCGAACGTCTCCGCTGACCATGGAGGGCCGGCGCGAGCGCAAGGTTGTGACGGTCCTGTTCGCCGACCTGGTCGGCTTCACGGCGCGCGCGGAGCAGCTCGATCCCGAAGACGTGGAGGCGATTCTCCGCCCCTACCACGAGCGCCTGCGAGGCGAGCTCGAGCGCTTCGGCGGCACCGTGGAGAAGTTCATCGGCGATGCGGTCATGGCGCTCTTCGGTGCGCCCGTTGCACACGAGGACGATCCGGAGCGCGCGGTTCGCGCTGCGCTTGCGATCCGGGACTGGGCGCGCGAAGAGGATGCGGTTCAGGTGCGGATCGCCGTGAACACCGGTGAAGCGTTGATCAACCTCGGCGCTCGCCCGGAGGCAGGGGAGGGAATGGCGGCGGGCGACGTCGTGAATACGACGGCACGGTTGCAGTCAGCAGCGCCGATCAACGGCATCATCGTCGGCGAGACGACGTATCGCGCGACGAGCCAGGCGATCGAGTTTCGGGAACTGGAGCCCGTTGAGGCGAAGGGAAAGGTCGAACCGCTGGCCGTGTGGGAGGCGCTCGAGGCGCGTGCGCGAGTCGGCACCGAGGCTGTCTCGACCCGGGCGACGCTCGTCGGACGCTCGCGCGAGCTCGACCAGCTACTCGATTCCTTCGAACGCGCCAGGCAGGACAGCTCTTTGCAGCTCGTCACGCTGGTCGGCGTCCCGGGGATCGGCAAGAGCCGTCTCGTGCTCGAGCTCTCTTCGATCCTCGACGCCCGGCCCGATCTCGTCTACTGGCGGCACGGCCGCTCCCTTCCCTACGGCGAAGGTGTCACCTTCTGGGCGCTGTCAGAGATCGTGAAGGCGCAGGCCGGGATCCTCGAAAGCGATTCCGCTGACGAGGCGCGCGACAAGCTCGCCGGAGTGTTGGACGAGATCGCCCAGCCTGGGGAGGTCGCCTGGCTCGAGACCAGGTTGCGGCCACTCGTAGGCCTCAGCGTGGAGACCGACCTGGGCGGCGACCGGCGTACTGAGAGCTTCGCCGCCTGGCGGCGCTTCTTCGAAGCGCTCGCGGCCAAGAGGCCGCTCGTCCTCGTCTTCGAAGATGTCCACTGGGCCGACGATGACCTGCTGGACTTCGTCGACGAGTTGGCAGATTGGGTCGAAGGCGTCCCGTTGCTCGTCCTCTGCACCGCGCGGCCTGAGCTGCTGGATCGTCGGCCGGGGTGGGGCGGAGGCAAGCGCAATGCGCTGACGATCTCCCTCTCGCCGCTGGGTGATGACGACACCGCACGCCTGATCGCCGGCCTGCTCGATCGAGCTGTCCTCGCCGCGGACACTCAAGCAGCCCTCCTCGCACGTGCAGGCGGTAATCCCCTGTACGCGGAGCAGTTCGTGCGCATGGCCGCCGAGCGGGGCGCGACGGATCGCGATCTGCCCGAGACGGTGCAGGGCATCATCGCGGCACGGCTCGATCTGCTTTCTGCGGAGGAGAAGAGCAGCCTGCAGGATGCGGCAGTCCTGGGCAAAGTCTTCTGGGCCGGAGCGCTGGAAGCAATCGGAGGTGCGGGTCGCGAGGAGGTCGAAGAGCGCCTGCGCTCTCTCGCTCGCAAAGAGTTCGTTCGTCGTGAGCTGCGCAGCGCAATCGCGGACGAGACCCAATACGCGTTCGGCCATCTGCTTGTTCGCGATGTCGCGTATGGACAGATCCCGCGCGCCTCACGCGCTGAGAAGCACCGTCTCGTCGCGGAATGGATCGAATCGCTCGCGACGGACCGGTCGGACGACCGCGCGGAGATGCTGGCGAACCACTATCTGTCCGCGCTCGAGCTCGCATCCGCGGCCGGCATGCAAACAGAAGATCTCAGCGAGCACGCGCGGTCCGCGCTCAGAGAAGCTGCGGACAGAGCGTTCTCGCTCGGCTCCTACGCTCAGGCGTCGAAGCTCTACGGGAAGGCGCTCGAGCTTTGGCCGGCGGAGGATCCGGTCCAGCCGCTTCTCGTTCTGCGCCGGGGGCTGGCCATCTACGAAAGCGGTCTGGATGACGATCCTTCGGAGCTCGAGCAGCTGCCCGAGCGGTTCCTCGCCGCCGGCGACACCGAGCACGCTGCCGAAGCTGAAATGGCTCTCTGTCGTCTGACGTGGTCTCGAGGCGCCGGGTCGGCGTCTGCAGCACACCGCGAGCGGGCGCTGGAGCTGGTGACCGCGCAAGAGCCGTCTCGCACCAAGGCATATGTGCTCGCGGAGGGCTCGAGGCAGCTGATGCTCGCATTCGAGTGGGATCGCGCCAGGGCAATCGGGCGCGAAGCGCTCGCGCTCGCCGAGAGCCTCGGGCTCGACAGGTTCCGCGCCTCGGTCCTGATCACGATGGGGACCGCCGGGGGCACGGCGAACGAGATCGAGCAGGGGCTCGAGATCGCCAAGCAGCTGAACGACATCCAGCAGACCACACGCGGGTACAACAACCTCGGCGAAGCGCTGATGGACAACGGTGAGTTTTTCGCTGTGGGCCCGTTGTACGAGTCCGCCCGAGACATCGCCCAGCGTTTTGGACACAGGCTTGCTCTTCGGTGGCTAGCCGCGCAGGATGGCGCGTATCGCTACTTCGTCGGTGATTGGGACCTTGCACTGCATCACCTCGAAGGGTTTCTCACGGAAGTGGAGAGCGGTTCACCCCACTACATGGAATCGTCGGCGCGGGCCGCGCGCGCTCAGATCCGCTACGCGCGAGGCGATACCGCGGGCGCACTCCAAGACGGAGAGCTAAGCGTCGCAGCAGGTCGCGCAGCGCGAGACCCGCAAGCGCTCGCGCCTCTCATTTTCTACGCCCGGCTCTTGATCGAGGAAGGGCGAAGCGAAGAGGCGTTCACGTTGACCGAGGAAGCACTGCAAGCCGGCTTCCTTCCCTACTACGCCGCGTACGATGTGGCCTGGGTGATGTATGAGCTCGGCACCAAGTCAGCGAGTCTCCGTATCCCGGAGATGAATGAGCTCTGGGGGTCCTTGGCGAACGCTCTCTTGCAGGGTGAGCTGCTCGACGTGGCCGACCGACTCGGTGATCTAGGGCTCAAGCCAAACGAAGCGCATGCTCGGCTGGGGGCGGCGAGGGAATTGGTCGCGGAGGGGAGGCGTGCGGAGGCAGACGAGCAGTTAGGGCGCGCCTTGGCGTTCTACCGATCAGTCGGTGCCACTCGGTACATCCGTGAAGGCGAGACGCTGCTCGCCGCGTCAGCGTGACCCGCAGCGCCTGAACGAAACCGTTCCACCCGGCCAGTCGTTCACACCTCCGCGCAGAACCGGCCGCGCGTTGACGCCGGCCGCCGTCAGGACGCTTGCCGCAATGCTCGCCCGCATGCCTGACTCGCAGATCGTCACGACCGGCTTCTCGGTGTCCACGCCTTCGCGCCCGCATTCACGCAACAGACGGAACGGGATGTGGAGGGAGCCCGGGATGTAGCCCTCGTCCCGCTCGGACTTCTCCCGGACGTCGAGCAC
>JBGPYI010000164.1:0-5626 GCA_041493175.1 Gaiellaceae bacterium
AGGGCTGAAGTCGCTGGCGACGGACACGCGCGAGGCACGTGCCTTCGTGGAGGAGTTCACGATGGCAGGGGGCCAGCGCATCTATTTGATCGCGGACGGCCGCCTCGTGAACCTGTCCGCTGCCGAAGGCCATCCGGCGCTCGTCATGGACATGTCCTTCGCGAACCAGGCGCTCTCGGCTGAGTACGCGATCCAAAACGCCGCCGAACTCGAGCGGAAGGTCTATCCGGTGCCGGAGGAGATCGACAAGGAGATCGCCCGCCTGAAGCTGGAGACCATGGGCGTCGAGATCGACACGCTCACGGAGGAGCAGGAGAAGTACCTGGCCTCGTGGGACGAAGGGACCTAGCCGGAAGAGCCGGCAAAGCCGGCCCTTCCTCTTCTGGTCGGCTTCGCGAGCGAAGCCTTAGCCCAGAGGACATCGTTCGGTACGAGGAGGACGGCCCGAAGGTCGTCCTTCTCGACCAGCGGCGACTGCCGGACGAAGAGGTCGAGCTCGACTGTCGCTCGGTCGCCGATGTCGTCGTGGCGATCCGTGAGTTGGCGATTCGGGGCGCGCCCGCGATTGGCGTTGCGGCCGCGTACGCACTCGCGCTGGCTGCCGCGCGCGGGGAGGATCTGGACGAAGCCGCCGCGCTCCTCGCCGCTTCGCGTCCGACTGCGGTCAACCTGGTGTGGGCGCTGGAGCAGATGCGGGACGACCCGACTCCCGCGCACGCTCGCGCACTCCACGACGAGGAAGTCGAGCGCTGTCGTGCGATGGCCGCGCACACGGCGGAGCTCTTCGGTCCGGGTACGCGCGCGCTGACGCACTGCAACGCCGGCGGGCTGGCGACGGGCGGTTACGGCAGCGCGGTCGGGGCGCTACGCACCGCCTGGGAACGTGGGTTGCTCGAGCGCGTCTGGGTCGATGAGACACGGCCGCTTCTGCAGGGGTCGCGCCTCACCGCCTGGGAGCTCGAGACTGCGGGCATCCCGTACGCGGTGATCGCGGACTCCGCCGCCGCCTCGCTGATGGCCGCCGGCGAAGTCGACTGTGTTGTCACCGGCGCGGACCGAATCGCCGCGAACGGGGACACGGCGAACAAGATCGGCACGTACTCGCTCGCGGTCCTCGCCGCACACCACGGGATTCCGCTCTACGTCGTCGCGCCGACGTCCACCGTCGACCTCGCAACACCTCGTGGCGCCGAGATTCCGATCGAGGAGCGCGCCGCGGGCGAAATCACCACACGCTTTGTGGCCCGCAATCCCGCTTTCGACGTCACGCCCGCAGACCTCATCGCCGCGATCGTCACCGAGCACGGCGTCCACCGCACCCCGTACGCGCAGTCGCTCGCCGCGCTCGTATGAAGGCGCTCATCCTCGCCGCCGGCTATGCGACCCGGTTGCGGCCGCTCACGGATTCGATCCCGAAGCAGCTGCTGCCGGTCGGCGGCCGGCCGATGGTGGACTGGATCCTCGACCGCATCAAGGAGACGAGCGCCGACGAGGTACACCTGGTCACGAACGCGCGCTTCGCGGAGGACTTCGAGCGCTGGGCCGAGGACAAGGACGTGCGGATCCACAACGACGGAACGACGTCGAACGAGGACCGCCTTGGCGCGATCGGCGACATCCGGTTCGTCGGCCTCGACGACGACCTGCTCGTGGTCGCCGGCGACAACCTTTTCGACTACTCCCTCGCCGACTACGAGCGCTACTGGCACGAGCGGGACGGCAGCTGCATCGCCGTCCTCGACGTCGGCGATCCAGAGCTGGCGAGGAAGTACGGCATCGTGGATGTGGACGAAAACGACCGTGTCATCGGATTCGTGGAGAAGCCAAAAGAGCCGCCGACGACGCTCTGCGCCACCGCCACCTACCTCTATGAGCGCGATCACGTCCGGCTGGTCGAGCAGTACCTCGAAGAGGGAAACCCGCCCGACCAGCCCGGGAACTATGTTGCCTGGCTGCACAAGCGCGAGCCCGTCTATGCCTACCGTTTCGAGGGCGACTGGTACGACATCGGTGACGCGAACCAGCTGCTCGAGGCCGACAACCGCATGCGCCGTCGGCAAGGGTTGCCGGAACGCGCTGAGTATTCACCGAGCTGACGCAGACACGTCACACACGCTGCCCTAGCGTGGTGATGTGCCCGACCTTCTCGACCTTCTCCTGCCGCAGCGCTGCCTTGTTTGCTCCCTCCCCGGAGCGCAGGTATGCGACGGCTGCACTGCGGCGCTGCGCCGCATCGAGCCGCCGCTCTGCGTGCGTTGCGGCGCGCCGACGGCCTGGCCCGTACACCGCTGTGCGGAGTGTGCCGGCCGGCGGCTCGCCTTCGCTCGTGCTCGGGCGGCGCTGGCGTACGACGACCGGCTGCGCCCGGTCGTGGGGGCGTGGAAGGAGCGCGGCCTGCGCCGGCTCGCCGGCTGGGCCGCGGCAGTCGTCTGCGAGTCGGTGGCGAGACCGGACGCCGCGTGTGTCGTCTTCGTCCCCGGCGATCCGGACCGCAAGCTGAAGCGCGGGCACCACGCCGCCGAGCGGCTGGCGACCGAGCTTGCTGCCGTGTGGGAGCTCCCCGTCCTGCCGCTCCTCACGAGGGCAAGAGGGTCCCCGCGGCAGCGAGGGCTGACGCAACACGAGCGACGCCGGAACGTCGCGGGCGCCTTCCTTGCGCATGGCCGGGTTGCCGCCCGCGTTGCGCTCATCGACGACGTCTACACGACCGGTGCGACGGCCAATGCGGCCGCGTCCGCACTCCGGAAGAGAGGCGCCAGCAGGGTCGAAGTCGTGACGTTCGCCCGCACGATTCGCATTCGCTAGGGTGAGATCTCCGGCTCACGAGGAGGCGCATGCGACTTCAGGTGAAGGGCAAGAACCACGAGGTCAGCGACACGATCCGCCGGTATGCCGAGGAGAAGATGCGAAAGCTCGACCGCCAGCTGCACGAGCTGGCGGAGGTCGAGCTGGAGCTACGTGTCGAGAAGAACCCTTCGATCGCCGACAACCAGGTGGCGGAAGTGACGGTCCGGACGAAGGGGCCGACGCTGCGCGTCAGGGAGGCGTCGACCGACATGAAGGCGTCGATCGACCAGCTGACAGACAAGCTGACCCGCCAGATCGACCATGCCCGCGGCAGGCAGCGCAAAGACTGGCACCCACGTGACAACGGCATCCCGACCGGAGGTCCGATGAGCATCCCCGCCGAAGAAGAGACCGGCGAGCAGATCGTCAAGGTGAAGCAGTTCGCGGTCAAGCCGATGAGCCCGGAGGAGGCCGTGCTGCAGCTCGAGCTCATCGGGCACGACTTCTTCGTCTTTCGCAGCGACGACTCCGGAGAGATCAAAGTCATCTACCGTCGCAAGGACGGCGGCTACGGCTTAATCGAGCCCCAAGGCTAATTCAGCTGTGATCGCCCGAACGATTTCGATCAGGGTTTCAGACGGAGGCGCGGGCGGAGCCCGCACCTCCTTTAGGCGGCACCGCGAGCGGTGCCTTAGCGAGCCGTCGGGGTAGTGGGACTGTTCCGGCGCAAGCCGCTGCACCAGCGGCTCGCCGAGGAGGGCGGTCTCGTGGAGAGATCCACCGTGCCGTTGTTCACGGGAGTCATTCCGGAGACCGGCATCCACGGCATTCCGCGCGAGCGGCAATACGACGCGGTCGTCTCGACCGAAGCGCCGGATGTGCAAGGCGCAAGCGCCAGCTTCGTCGGCCTCGAGGACGGCTCGCTCCTGATCGAAGAGGGCGACGGTGATCTGACGGCGCTCGCAGATGCGATCGAGCAGGAGCTTCCACGCCCCTACCGCGCGAACGCCGTCCGTCGCGGCGAGACGCAGTGGGCGGTCGCCGCCCACCGGCTGCGCGTGGTCGAGCTGCCCGAGCCCGGCGGCGACGAGATCGAGCTCGTTCTGAGAGGAGAGGACAAGACGCTCGTCGTCGACGGCAATCGCGCCTTTGGGACCCTGCCGGAGCTCGAGCGACTCGCCGCAGGCGACGCCGTGATTCGCGCCGCACGCCTGGACGGCACCCTCTGGGAGGTTCGTGTCGATCCGCTCTAGGAAGGGCAAGCTACCCTAGGTTCCATGTCCTCCCAGCTCGGCTCCTTCGAGAAGATCCTCCGCGTCGGCGAGGGCCGCCGCATGAAGCGGCTGGCCGAGCAGGCGGCCTACATGACCTCGATCGAGCCCGAGTTCCACGAGCTCTCGGACGAGCAGCTCCGGGACAAGACGGTCGAGTTCCGGCAGAGGCTCGAGAACGGAGAGACGCTCGAGGAGCTCCTGTTCGAGGCCTTCGCCGCCGTCCGGGAGGCCCGCCTGCGGGAGTCCGACCAGCGCATGTTCGACGTCCAGCTGATGGGCGGCATCGTGCTCCACGAGGGCGACGTGGCGGAGATGAAGACCGGTGAAGGAAAGACGTTCGTCGCCGGCCTTGCGCTCTACCTGAACGCGCTGGAAGGCAAGGGCGTCCACCTCGTCACGGTCAACGACTACCTCGCCCAACGTGACGCGGAGTGGAACCGCGGCGTCTTCGAACGCCTCGGGATGACCGTCAGCGCCATCGAGAACATGATGCCTTTCGCAGAGCGGAAGATCGCCTACGAGTGCGACGTCACGTACGGGACGAACTCTGAGTTCGGCTTCGACTACCTGCGCGACAACATGGCGGTGAGTCTCGACGGGGTCGTGCAACGCAGCCACTCGTACGCGATCGTGGACGAGGTCGACTCGATCCTCATCGACGAGGCGCGCACGCCGCTGATCATCTCCGGCGAGCCGGAGGCGGCGGCGCAGATCTACCACGACTTCGCGCGCATCGTTCGCGCGCTGAACGGAGTGCCGCACGATCCGCTCCTCAAGGGCGGGAACCCCGACGCGGACTATGAGTACGACGAGAAGCACAAGACCGTGGCTCCGGGTCACGCTTCGATCGCAGCCGCAGAGCGCGCGCTCCGGATCGACAACCTCTACGACCCGCGCAACTCGCAGCTCGTCAACCACCTGATGCAGGCACTGAAGGCCGAGTCGCTCTACAAGCGCGACGTCGACTACCTGATCCAGGACGGCGAGGTGAAGATCGTCGACGAGTTCACGGGCCGGATCATGGAAGGGCGGCGCTGGTCGGAAGGCCTGCACCAGGCGATCGAGGCCAAGGAGGGCGTGAACATTCAGGAGGAGAACGTCACGCTTGCGACGATCACGCTGCAGAACTACTTCCGCCTCTACGAGAAGCTCGCCGGCATGACCGGCACGGCGAAGACGGAGGAGAAGGAGTTCGTCGAGATCTACAACCTCCACGTGGTCGAGATCCCGACCAACGTCGATGTGGCCCGCGACGACAAGAACGACCTGATCTTCAAGTCGAAGGAAGGGAAGTTCGAAGCAGTGATGCGGGATATCAAGGAGCGTCACGAGAAAGGGCAGCCCGTGCTCGTGGGCACGATCGCCGTCGAGACCTCGGAGTACCTGAGCGAGCTCCTGACGCGACAGGGCATCCCGCACAGCGTCCTCAACGCCAAGGAGCATGCGAGCGAGGCCGAGATCATCAAGGACGCGGGTCAGGCGGGTGCGGTCACCATCGCGACGAACATGGCCGGTCGCGGGACGGACATTCTCCTGGGCGGCAACGCCGAGTTCATGGCGCGGCA
>JBGPYI010000002.1:0-25854 GCA_041493175.1 Gaiellaceae bacterium
AACGGCGGCACTACCCACGTTCTGACTGTAGCTTCCGGCCCGTCCGCCCTAGCCGAACGTAAAGGCGTACGCCGACAAGCCCGGCGTGAAGCGGAGGTCGAGCAGGCCCTCAGAGGCGCGCTTCTGCGTGAGAAGCGTGTAGAGCCGGTCACGGTCGACCCGAACCGTCTGCTGCGGCTTACCGTTCACTTTGACCGTGATCGAGCCCTGGCCGGTGAGCACGAGATGCACCGTGCGCGCCTGGAAGTGCAAGCGCAGGCGCGCGTCGTTCCCGGCGACGATCCGTTCGCCCTCGACCTTCCACATCCCGGCGTACGCATACGAGTCTTGTCTGAGCGACGGCGGGAAGCTGTACGTGGCCAGCCGATCCGTGCGCAACGGTGAGCCCGTGTAGTTGCCGATGCGGAGGTACCCGAGATATGACTCGGGCGTGCGCAGCTCCGTCGGCGTGCGGTCCGCGTCGCGCCCGGCCTGAGGCAGCTGACCGGCCTTCCCCGCCTCGAGCAAGAGACGGATGTTCCGCTCGGTTTGCGCATAGTCCCCTTCGCCGAAATGGACGTCACGTACGCGTCCCGCCTGGTCGACGAGGTAGTCCGCCGGCCAGTAGTTGTTGGAGTACGCCTTCCAGGTCCCGTAGCCGTTGTCGAGGACAACCGGGTAGCGGACGCCGAGGCGCTTGACGGCCGCACGGACGTTGCCGAGATCGTGCTCGAATACGAACTCCGGCGTGTGCACGCCGAGGATGACGAGGCCTTTCGAACGGTAACGCGCATCCCACGCTTTCAGATACGGGAGCGTGCGCAGGCAGTTGATGCACGAGTACGTCCAGAAGTCGACGAGCACCACCTTGCCGCGGAGCCTGGGGAGGCTGAGCGGGCGCGAGTTGATCCACGCCGAGACGTCGTGGACGTCGGGCGCGGCGCCGTAGTCCTTCAGCGGCACCTTGCCGAGCTGCGATGCCAGCTGCTGCCCGCGCGAGACGAAGCCTGGTTTGGTCTTCCCTGCGAGTCGGTCGAGCCGGTTCTTCGCCGTCGAGGTGCCCTCAATCGCGTCCTGCACCCAGTGGGCGTAGCCGGGCACCTTCGTCTGGAGGTTCTCTGCCCAGCCCTGATAGATCACGACCGCGGCCGCGGCCATCAGCACACCGCCTGCGATGCGAACGGCCTGTGCGTGCTGCCGAAACCGCGCTGCGAGGCCTCGACTGCCGCGCGCGATCGCGAGCAACGGCAGCGCTGCGCCGACGGCGTACGCAATCGCGATCGCGACGATCCAGCCGCCGACGCGATCTGTCGCAACGTTCGCCGTCAGTGTTGCGAGCACCGGCCCGCCGCACGGGATGAACACGAGCCCGAGGCTCGCGCCTAGGAAGAAGCCTCCGCCGAGGTCACCGGCGCGACGACGAGTGACGAAGAGGAAGGGCCGCTCTACCAGCTCGCCTACCTTCGGCACGATCAGCGTCAGCGCGAGCACGAGCAACAGAGCCGCCCCGATCTGGATCTGGTGCTTCGGGCTGATCCCGATCAGGCCCCACAACCATGCGCCGGCGAGCAGGAACGCCGTGAAGGTCGTGACGAGGCCGACGGCGATCGCGTACGGGCGTCGCTTGGTGCCGGTGCCGCCGCCGGCGAGCACGATCGGCAGCACCGGGAGGATGCAGGGCGTGAACGCGGTGATGACGCCCGCCGCGAACGCGATCGGGACGAGGATGAGCACCCTGGTTAGTCGTTCTTAGGCGGCCGGCGTTTCAGCGGAAGCCGGCTCGGCTTTGGGGGCTGGCTTCTTCTTGGCTCGTGGCCTCGGCTTCTTCTTCTCCTCCGCGGCCTCGACCTGCTGCTCCTGCCCCTCTGGTGCCTGTGCCTGCTGCTGTGCCTGCTGCTGCGGCTGCTGCACGCCGCTCTTCTTGCGCTTGCGCCGCTTCCTCCGCCGGGAGCGGCCCGACGTGAGCTTCGGCTGTGGAAGATTCTCCGCCAACGCGCCTGCGACTTCGTGGACTGTGCCCAGCCGCTCCCGCGCCGCCTCGATCAGCTGCGTTGCCCGCGGCGTGTACCCCTCGGCGGACGCGAGCAGGGCGGCTCCGACCGGAACCGGCAGTTCGAGCGCCGCGTTGACCAGCTTCGCCGAATTCTCCTCGTGCCGGTGACCGCGTGAGTTCGCCAGCGCACCGAGCAGCCGCTTCGCCTCCGGGAACTCCGCACTCGCCCGCCGGTCCTGGACCTTTCGCGAGGCGCGCGCGAGGCGCCATGTCCAGCGCTCCAGGATCTGCTCCGGTGCGTCGGCCTTCCCTTCTGCGATCGCGCGCAGGAGGACGCGGACACCGCCCATGCGGTCCTTCTCCCACGTCGGCGCCTGCGTGATGAGCGTGACGAGATCGTCGAAGTCGGCACGCTCGACCGTCATCGACACGCGGTCCGTAAGAGCGATGATGCGAAGTCGGCGGTTCGGATTTTCCGCAGCGCACGTCGCGAGGAATTGTTCGAGGCACGCCTTCGATGCGCCGCGTGCCGTCAGCTTCTCCACGAACGCGGCGCGCTCGTCGAAGCGGATCTGGCGCCCGGCGATCGTCGCCCAGTAGCGCTGCTCGTCCTCGTCGAGATATTTCGGATCGACGCGCTGCCACTCCCGTGTGATGACGGCGAGCCGGCGTCGCACGTCGGGGGTGACCGGGACGAGCCACGGGGCCGGAGTGAGCTTGCGCCGCGCGCGCCGCTGGACCCTGCGGCGCGGAGCGGGCGTGACACGGGCGCCCTCGCGGTAGAAATCGGCGTCGAGCAGCGAGTGCAGCGAGATCACGCGCTCGTTGTGCGTCGCCGCCTTCGGGACGAAGTCGACGACGATCCCGGCCTCCTTGCGCGGATGCGTCCGCATGATCCGGCCGATCCGCTGCTGATAGACCCGTCGCGAGGCTGTCGGCGCGAGATGCATGCAGATGGTCGCGCGCGGAGAGTTCCAGCCTTCGGCGAGCAGCATCGCGTTGATGAGCACGTTGATCTCGCCGCGCTCGTAGGCGGCCAGGGTCTCGGCGAGCCGCACGGGCGGTGTGCGCCCGGAGACGGCCTCCGCTTTGAGACCCACGGCGCGGAACTCCTTGGCGAGGTTGTACGCGTGGTCGACGCCGGCGGCGTAGACGATGCCCGGCGTGTTGTCGAAGCGCTCGCGATAGAGGGATGCGGCGGCCTGGTTCAGCGCCTGGTGGTCGAGGGTCTTCGCCAGGACTTCCTGGTCGAAGTGGCCGCCGACGATCGGCACCTGGTTGATCGCGGCGACGGGCGGCACGCGCAGGTCGCGCAACGGTGCGATCAGCCCGCGCCGCGCTGCGTCCTGCAGCGGCAGATCGTCGACCGACGCGGGGAACACGTCCGACACCTGCTTTGCGATCAGCTGTTCCGTCGCCGTCATGCCGATGTAGAGCGGCTCCGGGAACGAGCGGATTGCTGCGCTCGTCTTCTCGCCCAGGGCGGTGTGAGCCTCGTCGCAGATGACGAGCTGGTACGCCTCGCGGGAGATTGAGTCCTGGTGGCGCGCGAACCACGCGTAGGTCTGGATGGTGAGCGGGCTGCTGTCTCGGAGCGGTTCCTTGCCGCGTTCGACAGCCGGAGCGAACCGGTCGCCGTAACCCTCGTCGGTGAGATCGCGCTGGAACTGCGAGACGAGCAGGCGGCGGTGCGTGAGGATCAGGACGCCAAGGGAGCGCGCGGCTTCCACGAAGCCGGCCGCCGCAATCGTCTTGCCTGACGCGGTGGGATGGCGGAACCGGTAGCGGCGGACCGCACCCGGGTCCGGGCCCGTGTAGTGCTCGTCCTCCTCGACCTCTTCGTCGAGAACGTCCTCCACGGAATCCTCCGTCGGCTCGTCCTCGTCTTCCGCTTCAGCCTCGACCACCTCGGCGACGGCGCCGTTGCCGTTCGGCTCCGCTTCCTTCTCATGCGACGCGATCAGCTCGGTGAGCATGCCGGCGAGCGCATCGATCTGGTGACGGCGCAGCTCGGTGCCCGACGCGAGGTGCGGCCGTTCCTCCGCGAGCACTCGCTCGAGACCGAGCATGAGGCCGTACTCGACCTTCCAGCCGGATGAGGGTGTGCGACGTCCTCCCTCGATCTCCGTGAGGGCGTCGTCGAGCGCGCGCCGGCGCGACGTGCCGGGCGCCAGGACCTTGGCGGGATCCTCGCCCTCGCGAATGAATGGCTCGCCCGCCCAGGCTTCGGCTCGGAGGGCGTCGGCCATCAGGCCGTCCGTCGCCTCCGACGCTGTGGTCGGCTGCTCTTTGATCTCCTGCATGGACGCAGCGTCTAAAAGCGCTGCACTTGTAAGAAAAGGCGACCCCGCGAATCCCCAAGGCGGGCGTCGTAGAACCAGTATATCGGCCGGAGGCCCTTGGAGGGTTTTCCGGTTGCGGTGACCGAGTAAGCGGGTTAAGACGGCCCATCGGGCAAAGCCCGACGGGCCTTTATGCGGCGCCGCCGAGGCGGCGCCTCGGTACCGCGGCTAGGTGCCGAGACCCCCGAAGACGGCAAAGGGGTTCTGGGGCTGCACCTCGTAGACCAGCTCCCCGCCGGGCTCGACCTCGCCGTGGACTCTCCTGGCCAGCTCGACGGCCTCCTCGCGGCTCCCCGTGCCCGCGATCACGTACGTGAACGTGCGGGAGACGTCGTAGCCCTCGCTCCGGAGCTGCTCGGCGAGGTCGTGGGCCTCGCGGAGGCTCTTAGCCTCGACCCGCACCTCCCACGGCGCGTAGCCGCGCTGGAGGAGTTCCTCCTCGACGTCCGGCTGCTCGGGCTCGTCGTCCCAGCGGTCCTCGTCGCGGAGCCAGCGCTCGGTCACGAAGCGGGACGGCGTCAGTCCCTGGTCCATCAGCTCGCTCTCGACGATGCGCGCCGCCTGCTCGGCCTGCATGCCGGTGGCCGCATAGACGAACACCGTGTCGCCGTCCTGTGACACGGCGAGCCGATGCTCGCGCAGCTCGTCGGCTAGCTCCTCCGCGCTGCTCTGCCGCAGCCCGAGCCGGCCCAGGAGGTCCTGCGCCCCCGCCTCGTCGGGCAGCTCGATGCGCACGCGCCAGTCGTCGTGGGCCACTACGCCAATGCTCCTTCCTGTGCCTGGGCGAACGTATGCCCGAAGAGGCGCTCCGCCATGCCGATCTGGTCGAGGTGCTTCGTGATTCCGCCGAGGAAGAACGGCCAGCCGGCGCCGAGGAGGAGGCCCGTGTCGACGTCGGCCGCTTCGGTGACGACACCCTCCTCGAGCAGGAGATGGGTCTCGTCGGCCACGGCTTCAAGGACGTCCTCGATGATCTGCTCGCGTGTGCGCGGCGCGTGCTCGACGACGACCGGCTCGCCACCGTCGGCGATCGCCGCCAGTGCGGGCGAGAGCGGGAAGCGCTCCGGGAACGACTCGTGCATCCGTTCGAGCACGTGGTTCGCGACGCGCGGGCCGACCATCTGCAGCAGGACGGACGGCGCCATCGGCATGCCGAGTGACATGACCGCCTCGTCCACCTCCTCGACCGGAGTACCGTGCTCGACGGCGTCCATGATCACGCGCGTCATGCGTGTCAGCACGCGGTTGACGACGAAGCCGGGCGCGTCGTTGACGAGGATCGGCCGCTTGCCCAGCTTCTCGCCGACGTCCCACACGGTCGCGAGTGTCACCTCGTCCGTCTCGGCGGCTCGCACGACCTCGAGCAACGGCATCAGCGCGACGGGGTTGAAGAAGTGCATGCCGGCGACGCGCTCGGGCCGGCGTAGGTCGGCAGCCATGTCCGTGATCGAAAGGGCTGAAGTATTCGTCGCAAGCACGCACTCGTCGCGCACCACGTGCTCGAGCTCGGCGAACACCTGCTTCTTCACCTCGAGCTCCTCGAACACCGCCTCGAGCACGAGGTCGCAGTCGGAGAAGCCGTCGTAGGCCGTGCTGCCCGAGACGAGTGTTGAGAGGAAACGCCCCTTGCCCTCGTCGTAGCGGCCCTTGGCGACCTGGCTGTCGATCTCTGCGCGGATGCCGGCGAGCGCCTCGTCGACGATCTCCTGTTTCAGGTCGCGGATCACGATCGGCACTTCGAGGCGGCGCAGGAAGAGTGCCGCGATCTGGCGTGCCATCAGGCCGGCGCCGACGATGCCGACACTGTTCACCTTCAGTGGCGGCGCGGACGGTCGGGCGGGATGCTTCTTCGCGCGCTGCTCGACCAACTGGAACGCGTAGAGCGACGCCTGTGCCTGCGGGCCGGGGAGGAGCTCGCCGATCGCCTCCTCTTCACGTTCGTAGCCCTCCTCGACGGTCCACTCGTGCGCGCCGGCGATCAGGTCGAGCGCGGCGTACGGCGCCGGAGCGGCGCCGTGGACCGTGTCGTCTACGGATGTGCGCGCTCGGCGGAAAATCGTCTCTGCGCTGGCCCAGTCGGGCTCGGGACGGTCGAGCGGCCGCTCGGCGAGCTCGCGCGCGAATGCCAGCGACTCGTCGACGAACTCTGCCGGCTCGAGTAGGCGGTCAGCGATGCCGAGCTCCGCGACTTGCGGGCCCGTCAGCATTCGGTTTTGCCGCAGCGGATTCGACACGATCACCTTGATCGCCGTCTCCGGCCCGGCGAGTCGAGGCAGGAGCTGCGTCCCGCCCCACGCCGGGAACAGGCCGAGGAAAACCTCCGGAAATGCAAAGTGGCGGACCGCGGTGGAGATCGTGCGCGCGGTGCAGTGCAACGCGAGCTCGACGCCGCCGCCTAGACAGGCGCCGTTGATCGCGGCCACCGTCGGGAATGCCAGCGAACGGAGTCGCCCGAACAGCTCGTGTCCGGCACGCGCGCCTTCGATCGCGCGCTCGCGCGTGATGTTCGGGAACTCGGTGATGTCCGCGCCCGCCGCAAAGAAGAACGGCTTGCCGGTGATCACCGCGGCGCTGAAGTCTCCCTTCTCCAGCTCGGCGAGCAGGCGTTCGAGCGACTCGAGCGCCTGCTGGCCGAAGAACGTCGGCTTCGTCCAGTCCTCGCCGTTGTCGATCGTGACGAGCGCGACGTCGCCGGCACGCGTGAGCTTGAACTCAGTGACCGGCATCGGTGCTCCCTCCCGGGGGAACCTCCCGGTTCCCCCGAACCCCCTTCCCTGGTCCGCTGGCGCGGACAGGCGGCTTCACTGCCTCCCAGAGCAACGCCGCGCCCATTCCCATCCCGACGCACAGCGCCGTCAGCCCGTAGCGCACGTCCGGCCGTTCCTTGAAGCCGTACGCGAGTTGTGCCATCAAGCGCACACCGGTCGCAGCGAGCGGATGGCCGCACGCGATCGCGCCGCCGTACGGGTTCAGGCGCGGATCCTTCGGATCGACGCCCATTCCGTCGCACCAGGTCAGCACCTGCACGGCGAACGGCTCGTTGAGCTCGAAGAGGCCGAGGTCGTCGAGCGTCAGCCCTGCCTGGTCGAGCACGCGCTTCGTCGCCGGGATCGGCCCGATGCCCATCAGCTCCGGCTCGACGCCTGCGAACGTGAAGGCAACGAGCCGCATCTTCGGTTCGAGCCCGAGCTCGGCGGCGGTCTCCTCCGCGGCGAGGAAGGAGGCGGTCGCGCCGTCGGTGAGCCCTGCCGAGTTCCCAGCCGTGACACGGCCGCCCGTGCGGAACGGCGTGCGGAGCGTCGCGAGCCTTTCGAGCGTCGTGTCCGGGCGGAGGAACTCGTCGCTGTCGGCGAGCTTCCAGCCTTCGTCCGTGAAGACGCTCATCGGGACGACGGTCTCGCGCATGACACCGTTCGACCAGGCGGCCGCCGCACGCTGCTGAGACTGCACGGCGAACGCGTCCGCGTCGTCCTTCGTGATCTGCGGGAAGCGGTCGTGCAGGTTCTCGGCGGTCGCGCCCATCGTCACCGCGGAGGTATCGACGAGGCGCTCGGACACGAAGCGAGGGTTGAAGTCGACGTCCTCGCCCATCGGATGGTGTCCCATGTGCTCGACGCCGCCGGCGAGCACGATGTCGCACGCGCCGTACGCGATTTCACCGGCGCCGGCGGTGACCGCCGTCAGCGCGCCCGCGCACATCCGGTCGACCGCGAAGCCGGGAACGGATTGCGGGATGCCGGCCAGCAGCGCGACGTCGCGCCCGAGCGTCAGCCCCTGGTCGCCGACCTGCGCCGTGGCTGCGTAGATGACGTCGCCAATTTTCTCGGGCGGAATCTCCGGGTTGCGCCGCAGCAGCTCGCGCACGACCTTGACCGCCATGTCGTCGGCGCGCGTCTTCCAGAAGATGCCCTGCGGACCGGCGCGCCCGAACGCCGTGCGCACGCCGTCAACGAACACGACCTCCCGACGTTCCATCGCTGCGAGTCTACGCCGACGCTTCGAGCTGCTCGCGGAGATCCTCGAGCTCCCAGCAGTTCGCCGCTAGTGCTTCTCGGTGGAACTGGATCAGGAGCGTGCCGCCCGTCTCGAGCTTGCCGTCGCGGCAGGCGTTCAGCAGGCGGCGGTACGGATCCAGACCATCGCCGGGGGCGTAGACCGCCTCGGGCGGCTCGTTCTCGTAGCGCGGGTCGGGATCGCTCGCAGAGAGGTACGGCAGGTTCGCGACGACGAGCTCGACAGGCTGCGTGAGCGGATCGAGCAGGTCTCCCTGGAGCACGTGAACCCGATCCTCCACACCGTGAAGCTTCGCGTTCTCCCGCGCGAGCTCGACCGCGGCTGCGCTCGTGTCGGTCGCCCACACCTCGACATTAGGACGGTTGACCGCAAGCGCGATCGCCACGGCGCCGCTGCCCGTGCCGACGTCCGCGACACGCATCGGGACTCCGTCGATCCGCTGCAGCGCCTCGTCGACGAGCCGTTCCGTTGCCCGGCGAGGAGTGAACACCTGCCCGGGCACGGTCAGCAATGGGAGGTCATAGAAGGACGTTTTCATAAGCTCTTGCGGTGGTGGACTGGGCGGGGCACGCACGGCGTGAAGACGAACGCTACCGGGACGGCGAGGCGCGACTGCCGGCCGCGGAGGATCAGGATGCCCGCCAGCGCCGGCTGACGCGGATGGGCAACGCCGCTGCAGGCGTGGGTATGGCACGACTCATGGGTGGCGATGCGGAGGAATCGCGGGAATGGTTCGCAAGGGCCGTCGAGCGTTACCGGGAGAGCTATGAGCTCGCACCGCCCGGAAGCTGGGGCCGGCCGATCGCGATCCTCAAGGCGCACATCCTCAGCCGCAACTGGGACGGTGCGGAGGCCGACGCGCGCTGGACGCTCGAGCAAGGCGCCGCCGACGCGGAGTCGCCGATCGGGCGGTACGCCGCCACGCTCGCTCTGCTCGTGCTCGGTCGTGACGAGGAGGCGCGCGTGCTCGCAGACGGGCTGCGCGCGCATGACGACTTCCCTGCGCCCGTCGGAGATGCGCTCGCGTTCATCGCGGCCGAGGACCCGCTCGGGTACATCGAGGCGATCGAGGCCGTGCTCGAATCCTTCGAGAAGCGCGAGGACTACCTCGAGGATCTTCCCGTCGCGGACACGGTGGTCGTGTTGCAGGCGCTCGCGGCGCGGCGCGACATGGCAGCGGAGATCAATTCGCCGCTTCTGCCTCGGACGAGCTAGTGCGCCGGTGGGTGCGCGAACATCGTCAGCACGATCTTGTCCGCGCTCTCGTCCTCCAGGTCGCGTGCGGCTGCGAGGAACGTCGCGATCAGCTCGAGCGCGCGTTCGATGCTCAGCTTCACCTCGAGCTGTGCGCTCCGAAACGTGCCGTCAACCGAATAGAGCCCGTGCGCACGTTGCACCTGGTCGATCATCGCCGCCTGGATGTCTCTCGCGCCGCCTGCCGCGAGCAGCTCGGGCGCGACGCGGAAGACCTTCGCCACGGCGCGGTACGGCTTCTCGCGTCCGCGTCCGTTCGCATCGGCGAGCTCGATCAATCCCGCCCTGAGCAGCATGCGCACGTGGAAGTGCAGGTGGCCGGGATCGACTCCGAGTCGCTGGGCGAGCCCACGGTTCGTGAGCTGGCATTCGCCTTCCTGGCCGAGCATCTCCAGCACCCGCACCCGCAGCGGGTGGCCGAGCGCCTTTAGTTGCTCAGGCTTGTCGAGTACCAGCGTCTCTTGCAAAGAACAGCCCGCCCCTTTGGTGTTCCCGGGGCACTTCTACATATAGACGCGGGCCTGTCAAGCTCGAAGCTTGGCTGCTGCTGCGCGATCGAGGATTGCAGTGGTTCTGCCGTTGCTGGCACGGACGAGGCTGGCCGGCGTCTCGGGGGTTGGCTTCGAGGCAAAGGCCCGGCGTGCGGCCTCGGCCTTCTCGGCACCGGAGACTACGAAGACGATCTCTCGCGCGCTGTTCAGGGCGGGGATGCTCAGGGTGACCCGGTCGACGAAGGGCTCCAGCCCAGGCTCTGCCGGGAGCACGCGCCTACGTTGCCGCAGGGTCGGTGCATTCGGGAACAGGGAGGCGACGTGACCGTCCTTGCCGACACCGAGGAGCTCGAGGTCGAACACGGTGTCGCCCAGTTCTCGCTCGTAGTCGGCGGCGGCCTGCTCCTTCCCGAGCTCGCCTTTGAGGCGGTGGACGGCGCGCGGGTCGCGCTCGAGCCGGTCGAGCAGCGTGCGTTTCGCAAGCGCGTAGTTCGAGAGGTCGTCGTCGGGGGGAACGCAGCGTTCGTCGCTCCACCAGATCTCCGTCTTGCTCCAGTCGGGCTCGCGCTTCGCGGCTTCCTTGTACGCCAGTTCGGGCGTCTTGCCACCCGTGAGCGCGATGTGCCCGCCTGCACGCGCCGCGCGGGCCAGCCGCTCGGCGACCACTGCGGCGACTTCGTTCGCGTCCTCGACGACGACGAGCTCGACGTCGCCGCTCAGGAGTCGCCCGCCGCGAGCTCTTTCGAACGCTCCATCGCCCCCTTCTTCTTTGGCGTGCGCCTCCCAACATACGTCGCTGCCCGACGCGTGTTGGGAGGAGAAAGGGTGGGGGAACCTCCCGGTTCCCCCCGTCCCCCTCCACGCAGCGATGGAGCGTGCGTCACGAATCGCCTGCCGCGAGCTCTTTCGAACGCTCCATCGCTGCCTGAATCGCGTTCAAGAATGCGGCGCGCACTCCGGCTTGCTCCAGCTCGCGGATCGCATGAATCGTGGTCCCGCCGGGCGACGTCACCGCTTCGCGCAGCTCGACCGGGTGCATCTCCTCGTCGCGCAGGAGCTTGGCCGTGCCGAGCATCGTCTGGACGACGAGCTGCGTCGACGTCTCGCGTGAGAGGCCGAGCAGGATTCCCGCGTCGATCATCGCTTCCGCGAGCAGTGCGAAGTACGCGGGCCCGGAGCCGGACACGGCCGTGACGGCGTCCATGTAGCGCTCCGGCACGCGCACGACTCTGCCCAGATGCGAGAGCACGTCCTCGGCGAGGTCCAGCTGCTCATCGCCGGCGTGTGCGCCCGCGCAGATGCCGGCGATGCCCTCGTGCACGAGGGCGGGCGCATTCGGCATCGCACGCACGACCGGAACCCCGGGCGCCAGCCGCGCCTCGATCTGGGCGGTCGGGATCGCCGCCGCGACCGAGAGAACGGTCTGTTCGGGCGTCAGCAGCCCGCCGATCTCGCCGAGCAGGACGTCGAAGTCCTGCGGTTTGACCGCGATCACGACGAGCCCGGCGTTGGCAACCGCTTCGGGGTTGGACAGGGTCGCCTTGACCCCGTGGCGTTCGGCGACTTCCTTCAGCCGCTCCTCACGTCGCCCGGTGACGATGATGTCGCCCGGCTTCCGCCAGCCTGAGCTGAGCAACCCTGCCAGCAGGGACTCGCCGATCCGTCCGGCGCCGAGAATCGCGATCTTCCGGTTCGCAGCCATGCTCGCAGTCTAGGAAGTCAGGGCCGTCCGGTAAGGGCCGAGTGTCTTCTCGTCGCGGAAGACGAACCGCGCGAGCTCGACCGACGGGTGCGCTGTGAGGGCCGTTTTCGTCGCCGCGATCGCGACCGGAGCCGCGAGCTCCACCGGGTAGCCGTACGCACCGGTCGAGATCGCCGGGAACGCCACCGACCGGCAGCCGAGCTCGTCCGCGAGCTCGATCGCGCGGCGATGGCACGACGCGAGCAGCTCGGCCTCGCCTTCGCCGCCGCCGCGCCAGATCGGGCCGACGGCGTGGAGCACGTGCTTCGCGGGCAGCGCCCCGCCCGTGGTCGGCTTCACGTCTCCCGGGTCGCAGCCGCCGAGCCTGCGGCACTCCGCCAGAATCGACTGGCCACCCGCACGGTGGACCGCGCCGTCCACGCCGCCGCCGCCGAGCAGGCTGGGATTCGCCGCGTTGACGATCGCGTCGACCTCCTGCTCCGTGATGTCGCCGATGACGAGCTCGATCACGCGTACGCCGGCCGCGGGAAACGGACGGGCCGTTCCTCGGGCAGCGGAATCAGCCCGTGCTTGAAGCCCATCCCGAGGTACAGGCCGGCCAGGCCGCCCCATTCGCCGTAGGGCGCGAGCAGCTCGGCGGTCTCGTGCGCCTCCACCCAGCGGCCGCGCAGTCGCGACATCAGCTTCATCAGCGTGAGGTCTCCAACCAGTCCGCGCTCGTAGCGTCCGAGCCCTTCGAGGCAGACCACGCCTGCAGACCAGGGCCCGAGGCCCCGCTGCTGCTCGATGAAGCCCGCCGCCTTCTCCGTGGACAGCGTGTGCAACCGCTCCAGGTCGGTGGAGCGGCAGATCCGGACGAGCGCCGCCGCCCGACTGGCGTGCAACCCGAGCTGCCGCAGGCGCACCGGCGCGAACCGCGAGAGCGACGCGCACGTAGGCGGCGCATGGAGATCGGTTCCCTCCACGCGCGGCTCGATCGCGCGCACGATAATGCACTCGAGCTGCCGCGCGCGGCGCGAGTCGATCAGCTGCCCGCAGAACGCACGGAGCAGCGCCTGCGCCACTGTCGGCATCCGTAGCTGCCGCATCCCCTGGAACTGCGAAACCGTCTCGCCGATGAGCGGATCGCGCGCGAAGCGACGCAGGAACTCGGTGTGGTCGGCGTCGACGGCGAGGACGAAACGCAATCGCTCCATACCTTCCTCGCTCGCGGCGCGCAGCACCATGCGTCCGTCCAGCGTCTGCCTCGCCGTCGCGACCTCCACGCGTTCGTCGATGCGCAGCATCGTCGTCAGCGTCCCGTCACGGAGGTGCCGCGTCGCATCGCTCGCGTGCTTCGTGCAAAGGGCGAGCGTGTACGGGCCGGCTGGGCGAACGACCCGCTCGAGGGTCAACTCTGGCGGTGTGCTGCGGTCTCGGCGTCCACGCCGAGATCGTACGCGCGGCGGAGGATCGGCTCCGCCTCGTCGCCTCGCCCCTGCTCCTGCAGGAACGAAGCCCACTCGAGAGACGCCATCCCGGCGTCGTGCCTGCGCCCGTGAACCGTCAGCAGATCGACGGCCCGGCGATACGTGGCCTCCGCCGTTTCCGGGTCCGCTTTCAGCACAAGGCCACGGGCGAGCGCCCAGCAGGCCGCTCCCTGTTCGCCGCCGTGAAAGTCTCCCAGGATGGCGATGGCGTCGCGAGCTCTCTCGACCGCTTGCTCGCCGTCACTCTCCAGCGCGGCGAGCCGCGACTGGCCGATGCGGAGCATGCCCACGTCGCGCGGTTCTGCGTTTGCGCCGAGGAGTTGCTCTGCGATCGAGAGGTGTTCACGCGTCTCGTCGATGCGGCCCTCGCTCGCCTCCATGCCTGCCGACAGGAGATACCCGCGCGCGAGCTGCACGGTGTCGTCGGTCGCCTCGAGCAGAGCCATCGCTTTGCGAATGTGGTGCAACGCTTCAGCGGATCGTCCCTCCATCGCCGCGATACGAGCGACGGACCAGAGCAGTCGAACGCGGCTGTGCGGATCACCCAGCGGGCCGGCCTGCTGGAGCGCGTCGCGGACGACGGTCCGGGCGCGCTCGTACGCGCCTGCATCGCTCAGCGCGTAACTGAGAAGCGTCGCGTACCGGACCCGCACGCTTACGTCGTCGGGTGCTGACTCGGCTACTTCCTCGAGGCAGCGCTCGAACAGTCGCACGGCCCGGTCGGCCGCGCCGAGAGCCGCGTAGGACTGGCCGAGCGTCGAGTAGACGTCGGGACGCATGTGCGCAGGCGGGGGCCGTTCGGCGAGGGCCGACTCGAGGCGCTCGACGGCATCCAGATGGTTGCCTCGGTGCGCCGCAACAAAGCCGAGCCCGATTGCCGCACGGCTGGCGGAGATCTGATCGCCGGCTCCCTGAGCTTCGTGCAGGATTGTCTCGAGCTTGCGCTCCGTCTCGGGCGCTTCGTCGAGAAGGCGAAGCTCCAGCTCGGCGTCGGCGAGGCGAAGCTCACGATCGTCGATGTCCCGAGTGTCGCGCCCGGTCTCGAGATACTCGACAGAGACGGCGAGTTTCTGCGCGAGCTTGCGGAGAGCCTTGACGGAAGGCGTGCGGGCACCGGCTTCGATCCTCGAGATGTAGGCGTACGAGACGCCGGGGGACGACAGGTCGCGCTGGGAGGACCCCTGCTGGATGCGCAGGCGCTTGAGGCGTGCGCCTACGCCCTCTGTCGTACTGCCCTCGGACACGCTCCTCGGGATCATTAGGGCTTTTCGGACATAAGTCAAATTCCTTCCTCGATTCAGTATCTAGTCAATCGGCGCTTCCTCATGACAACATAAGGGGATCTTGCTGCGGAACTGAGGGGAAGGAGGGTGATTCCATGTACCCGTGGGGCGAATAACCCTGGCTGATGGTGGCGGGAGCGCCTACGCGCGCTCTCGCCTCTATACCCTCGCCTGATGGCTTCGGGGCTCGCGCTCGCGGTCTACGGGCTCCTGCTTGTGCCCGGCGCGGTCCTCGTTTGGCGGAGGCCGGTCGTCGCGCTGTACGCGTGGATCGTCGGCCTGGCCGCGCACAACGCGGTCATGGCGGCGTTGTACGGGGCCGGAGTTCGGGGGGGCGCTCTGACCGCCCTCCAGGGCTGGAAGGAGATCCTGCTCGGGGTCGCGCTCGCGCGCGTCTCGCTCGAGGTCCTCCGCACCGGGCGGCTTGCCTTCCGGGTCCACCCCGCCGACGTGCTCGCGGTCGCGTTCGCCGCCCTCGTCTGCGTGTACGCGGTCCTGCCGCAAGATTGGCTGGGCGGGACGGCCGACCGATCCGCGATCGGCCTCGCACTGAAGCACGACCTCGTTCCGGTCGGCGCGTACTTCCTCGGCCGCTCCGTGACCCTTCGCGGCGAGGAGCTCGTCCGGTTCGTCTGGACCGTCCTCGGCACGGCAGCCGCGGTCGCCGTGGTCGGGCTCCTCGACGACTTCTTCGTTCCGATCTCGTGGTGGCGCGACTCCGCAGTCGTCGACTACTTCCACAAGCACCTCGGTTACGACTACCACGGCACCGGCGGCCTGCCGGAGAACTTCGTGTTCAACAACGGCGGCGATGCCGAGGGGTTCTATCGCCGGCTGGTTTCGACCTTCCTTGGGCCGCTCGCGAGCGCGTACACGTTCGTCGTGGCGTTGCTGCTCGGCGCAGCGTTCCTGCGTCGGCCGCGCATCCTGATCCCGTTGAGCGCGGTGATCGGCGCGGGACTGCTCTTCACGTTCTCGCGTTCGTCACTTCTTGCGCTCGCGGCCGGCTTTGTCGTGCTCGCTTTCGTCACGCGGCGCTGGTGGCCGATCGCCGCGGCGGTGGCGACGCTGACCGTCAGCGTTGCGTGGGTGCACGTCTTTCCGCACGTCGCGCCGCAGGGAAAGTGGACGCAGCAGGATCTCGTCCAGCAACGCAACAACGCGAAGAAACAACCGGGGGCGAGCGGCAGCGCCGGCAGCATCGACGAGCCCTCGATCCACAGCCACTGGATCAGCCTCCGCGAGGGTGTGCGCACCGTCGTCCACCACCCGCAGGGCTACGGCCTCGGTAACGCCGGCCAGACCGCTTCGCGCACGGGGACGGAGATCAGGGCCGGAGAGTCGAACTACACCGAGATCGGCGCGGAGACCGGGTTACTTGGCTCACTCATATGGATCGCCTGGGCGCTCGTGATCTTCGCCGGGCTCGTCGCGACGGCGCGCCGCACGCGCTGGTGGTCGGCTGCAGGGATCGCGGCTGCGTTCGGAGCGGCCCTCGTGCTCGCTGTTCAGACGGATGTGATCGGCGATCCGTGGATGGGCTACTGCCTCTGGTCGTTCGCCGGCATCGCGCTCAGCCCGCTGCCTATCCTCCGAGAGTGAGCTCGACCGCGCGGATCCCTGGGGCGCAGCAACAGCGTGTGCGGGTGATCTTCGGTGCGCTGATCCTCGTTTTTCTGCTCGCGTCGCTCGATCAGACGATCGTGTCGACGGCGTTGCCCACGATCGTCGGCGAGCTCGGCGGGCTTCAACACCTCTCCTGGGTGGTCACTGCGTACCTGCTCGCTTCGACCGTGTCAGGACCGCTCTATGGCAAGTTCGGCGACCTCTACGGACGGAAAGTCGTCCTGCAGACCGCGATCGTCATCTTCCTCGTCGGCTCTGCCCTGTGCGGGCTGAGCCAGAACATGGCGGAGCTGATCGCCTTCCGTGCGCTGCAGGGTCTCGGCGCCGGCGGTCTCATCGTGACGGCGATCGCAGTAATCGGCGACGTGATCCCGCCGCGCGACCGCGGCCGCTACCAGGGGATCTTCGGCGGCGTCTTCGGCGTGTCGACGATCATCGGGCCCCTGCTTGGCGGGTTCTTCGTCGACCACTTCTCGTGGCGGTGGATCTTCTACGTCAACCTGCCCGTCGGCGCCGTCGCGTTCGTGGTAATCGGAGCCGTCTTCCAGGCCAGGCCGGTCAGGCGGGAGCACACGATCGACTATCTCGGCGCGGCGCTGCTGGCGGCGGGACTGTCGGCGGCCGTCCTCTTCACCAGCCTGGGCGGTACGACGTGGCCCTGGGACTCCTCGCAGATCGTCGCGCTGATCGTAATCGCGGTCGTGTCGCTGTTCGTCTTCCTCTTCGTGGAGACACGCGCCGCGGAGCCGATCCTGCCGCTGTCACTGTTCCGCAACCGCATCTTTGCAGTGACGAGCGCGGTCGGCTTCATTGTCGGGCTCGCCCTGTTCGGCGCGGTGACATACCTGCCGCTCTACCTGCAGATCGTCAAAGGCGTCAGTCCCACGAGGTCCGGGCTGCAGTTGACGCCCATGATGCTCGGTCTCTTGATCACGTCGGTGATCAGCGGACAGCTGATCACGAGGTGGGGCAAGTACCGGATCTTTCCGATCATCGGGACGGCGGTGATGACAGTCGCGCTTGCCCTGCTCTCCCGGCTCGATGTCGGGACGCCGTTGTGGGTCGCGTCGGTCGACATGGTGGTTCTCGGGCTGGGCTTGGGCATGGTCATGCAGGTGCTCGTGCTCGCGGTCCAGAACGCCGTCGACTATCGCAACCTCGGCGTTGCTACATCCGGCTCCACAATGTTCCGCTCGATCGGCGGCTCGATCGGCGTGTCGCTCTTCGGCGCGATCTTCAGCAACAGGCTTCACGCCGAGCTTGCGCTGAAGTTGCCCGCCGGTGTGCACGCTCCCACGACGGCGGCTCCCTCCGCGATTCGATCCTTGCCGGCGGCCGTGCGTGTGCCGTACGTCGAGGCGCTGACGGCTGCTCTCAAGCCGGTCTACCTCGTGGCGGCCGTGATCAGCGTGCTCGCGTTCTTGCTCAGCTGGCTTCTGCCTGATCTCCCGCTGCGTAGAACGCACGAGGCCGAAGGCATAGGCGAGACCTTCGCCACGCCCAGTCACGCCGGCTCGGAGCGGGAGTTGGAGCGAGTGCTGAGCGTGATCGCGCGTCGCGAGGAGCGGTGGCGCGCGTACGAGGAGTTGGTGAACCGCGCCGGTGTCGATCTCGATCCGACGGAGGCGTGGCTGCTCTCGCGCATCGTGGACCACGCACCGGCTTCGGCAGCGCAGATTGCCGAAGCCACGGGCGTCGACCCGGGAGCCGTACGCGGGACCATGGAACGCTTGGAGCAACGAGCCCTCGTCGCACGCCGGCAAGGGCACGATGAGCTCACTGCCGAGGGGCGTCGCGCCTTCGACGCGCTCGTCGCCGTGCGGCGGGCGACGCTCGAAGAGCTCATCCGCGACTGGTCGCCTGACGATCATCAGCAGCTGTCCGGCGTCCTCGATCGACTAGCCCGGTCACTTGCCAGTGAGATGCCGTCGCGGGCGTGAGCAGGAGCGCTAACCTCACGCGCATGCCGATCGATCCACGCGTGAACATCGGCCACGTCCACCTGAAAGTGAGCGACATCGACCGCGCGCTGGCGTTCTACCGTGACGTCCTCGGCTTCGAGGAGATGCAGCGCTACGGCGACCAGGCCGCGTTCATCTCGGCCGGTGGGTACCACCATCACATCGGTCTCAACACGTGGGAGTCGAGGGGTGCGTCTCCGCCGCCGCGCGGTACGACCGGCCTCTACCACGTCGCGATTCGCTATCCGGACCGCAAGGCGCTCGCGCAGGCGCTGAAGCAGGTCGTCGCGGCCGGGATCCCGCTCGGCGGCGCGACCGACCACGGCGTGAGCGAAGCGATCTACCTCCGCGATCCCGACGACAACGGCATCGAGCTCTACCGCGACCGTCCGAAGGAGGAGTGGCCGCGCGCGAAGGACGGCAGCATGTCGATGATCTCGGAGCCGCTCGACCTGCCCGCGCTGCTCGCCGAAGCGGACTGACTCCTTGGGCCGACTCCTTGGGCCAGGTCCCAGGGACAGTCCCCGGGACCTGCCTCCGCCAGGCGCTTGCGCTACAACTAAGACGTGACTTCCAAACCCGTCGAGCAGCTCGATTCCGTCGTGATCCGATTCGCCGGCGACTCCGGCGACGGGATGCAGCTGACCGGGGGCCGCTTCACCTCCGAGACGGCGCTGGTCGGGAACGACCTCGCCACCTATCCGGACTTTCCGGCCGAGATCCGTGCGCCGGCAGGCTCGCTTCCGGGCGTCTCCGGCTTCCAGCTCCACTTCGCCGACCACGACATCCTCACGCCCGGCGATCAGCCGAACGTCCTCGTCGCCATGAACCCGGCCGCGCTGAAGACGAACCTCAAGGACCTGCCGCTGAGCGGGATCCTCGTCGTGGACAAGGATGCGTTCACCGACCGCAACCTGACCAAGGCCGGTTACGACGGCAACCCGCTCGAGGACGGCTCGCTCGAGTCGTACGAGGTTCATGCGATACCGCTCACCTCGATGACCATCGAGGCGCTGAAGGAGATCGAGGGCATCACGAAGCGCGAGGCGGAGCGCGCCAAGAACATGTTCGCGCTCGGGCTGATGTCCTGGCTCTACGGGCGTCCGACCGACGGGACGATCGCCTTCCTCGAGTCGAAGTTCGCGAACCGGCCAGAGATCGCCGCGGCGAACGTGAAGGCGTTCCAGACCGGCTACGCGTTCGGCGAGACGACCGAGGCGTTCGCGGTGCAGTACGAAGTCAAGCCGGCGGCGATGAAGCCGGGCCTGTACCGCAACATCACGGGCAACCAGGCGCTCGCGTACGGCCTCATCGCCGCGTCGGTGAAGTCGGGCCTGCCCCTCTTCCTCGGCGCGTACCCGATCACGCCCGCGTCGTCCATCCTGGAGGAGCTCGCGCGCCACAAGAACTTCGGCGTGCGCACATTCCAGGCCGAGGATGAGATCGCTGCCGTCGGCGCGGCGCTCGGCGCGAGCTTCGGAGGCTCGCTCGGCGTCTCCACTTCGAGCGGCCCCGGCATCGTGCTGAAGCAGGAGACGATCGGGCTCGGCATCACGCTCGAGTTGCCGCTCGTGATCGTGGACGTCCAGCGCGCGGGACCGTCGACCGGGATGCCGACGAAGCCGGAGCAGGCCGACCTGCTCGGCGTCATGTTCGGCCGCAACTCGGAGTCGCCGGTGCCGGTGATCGCGGCAGCGACGCCGTCGGATTGCTTCGACGCCGCGCTCGAGGCTGCGCGCATCGCGGTCAAGTACCGCACGCCTGTCTTCCTGCTCTCGGACGCGTACCTGGCGAACGGCTCGGAGCCGTGGTTGCTCCCGGACGTCGACGCGATCCCGCTAATCGAGCCGAATTTTGCCGAGCCGAACGGCAAGGACTTCCAGCCCTACCGGCGCGACGAGCAGACGCTCGCGCGCCCGTGGGCGATCCCCGGCACGCCCGGCCTCGAGCACCGCATCGGCGGGCTCGAGAAGCAGGACGTCACCGGCAACGTCAGTTATGACCCCGACAACCACGACCTGATGGTGCGGCTGCGCGCGCAAAAGGTCGCCGGGATCGCGCAGGACATTCCGGAGCTCGAGGTCGACGACCCGGAGGGCGCCAACACGCTCGTCCTCAGCTGGGGCGGCACGTATGGCCCGGTCGCCGCGGCCGTGCGCCGCGTCCGCGCGACCGGCAAGAAGGTCGCGCATGCGCACCTGCGCTACCTCAACCCATTCCCGCGGAACACGGGCGAGGTCCTGCGAGCCTACGACAAGGTGCTCGTGCCCGAGATCAATCTCGGCCAGCTGCAGAAGCTGGTTCGCGCGGAGTTCCTCGTGGATGCGACGGGCTTCAACCGGGTGCGGGGGATTCCGTTCCGCGCCCGCGAAGTAGCCGCTGCGATCGACGCGATGGTGGACGCATAAAGACACTTCATTTCGAGGGCCGGTGGCTCTGGGCCGCGATCGTCCTCGGTGCGGGGGCCGGCGCGGTTGCATTCGGCCTCGTCCATAACTGGACGGGATTCATCCTGTGCGCGGTGGCCACCCTCCTTGCGATCATCCAGCTCGTTCGCATCCTGCTCAGGAAGCAAGTAAGCGGCGGCGGCGGCGGCAAGCGCCGCTGGTAGGTGTGGGCGTCTGGCGCGGCGCTGCGCGCCGTCCTGCTCTCTGCCTCCCAAGGCCCTCGCCGAGCCCACCAGGCGCGAGATTCTCGATCGCCTGTTCGAACGGGACGAGTCGATCCCTCTCGCATGCAGGGCTAGGTCGTCGATCCTTACAGTGGGCCGCATGGCCGACCGCCTGCGGCCCCTGTGGGACTTCGACGACCTCGACGCAACCGAGGCTCGTTTCGGCGCGCAGCTCGAGCGCGAGACCTTTGACGCGGGACGGGCCGAAGTGTTGACTCAGCTCGCGCGGGTGGAGGGGCTGCGCGGCGACTTCGAAGCCTGCGACCGACTTCTCGCCGAAGCCGAGCCGCTCGCAGGCAGCGATCCCGCCGCGAATGTTCGAGTGCAGTTGGAGCACGGCCGCATGCATCGCTCCGGCGGTGACAGCGACGCAGCTTTGCCGCTCTTCGAGTCAGCGTGGGACCGCGCTTGCGCCTCGGGCGAGCACTACCTCGCCGGAGACGCCGCCCACATGTGCGCGCTCGCGGTTTCGGAGGATCGCGCCGCGATGGAGGAGTGGACGCAGCGCGGGCTCGACCTCGGCGAGCGAGAGCCCGCCGCTGCCTACTGGGCGGGGCCGCTGCTCAACAATCTCGGCTGGGCGCACTTCGACGCGGGTGAGCACGAGCAGGCGCTCGAGCTCTTCGAGCAGGCCCTGGAGGTGCGCAGACGCGATCCCGACAACCAGGCTGCGATCGCGTTCGCCGAAGAGGCGGTGCAGACCGCGCGGCAGGCGCTCGGCTAGGCCGTCGTCTCGAAGCGGTCGAGCCCGTCGTCGGGCAGCGTCTCCCAGGCCGCGACGGAACGGACGAAGATGTGCGCGCTGGGTCGCGCGTCGAACGCTTCGTCAAGCGCGCTCGCCCGGACGCTCGCGGTCTCCGAGTCCGGCCAGCCGCCGCCGAACAGGTTCGAGCCGCAGGCGAGACAGAAGGTCTTCGCACTTCCTTCCGCGGGCTGGAACGTCTGCAGCAGGTCCTCGCCTTCGAGGATCCGGATCGCCGTCGACGGCACGCGGCCGTTCACTGTTGCGGCGCCGCCGGACAGCTTCTTGCAGCTCTCGCAGTGGCAGTACCTGAGCGTCTCGAAGGGCTCGGTCACCTCGAACTTCACGCCGCCGCACAGACAGCTTCCTCGCAGCGAGGCCATGGCGCGAGCTTAACCCGGACGGCGCGTACAATCCTCGGCATCTCGAGAGGGGCCTCCATCGGGTGGGCCGTCGTGCTCGTCCTCTTCGCTGCGACCGCGTACGAGGCGGCCGTAGCGCTTGAGTGGATCTCGATGGGATCCCAGCCCGGCGACGAGGCGACCGGGCAAGACGCCGTCACGATTGCAGCCTTGCTTGCGCTCCTGACCGGAATCGTTGCTACCGCGGCCAGTCGACGTATTTTGCGCCGGTGGCCTGCGATTTCGGTCCCGGTCGCCGGCGCGGCCTACATGACGGTGCACTACTACGCCTTCGACTCGTACTACCTGCCGAGCCGGAGGCGCTTCTCCGCTGCGGGCTTCGTTTCGCCTGTCTGGCTCTACGGCGTTGTCGTGGCCGCGGTGGTAGTCGCGCTTGCTATCAGGAGACGACCGAGCGTCGCGCCCGTCCTCACTCCGATCCTGTTGCTCGTCTGTGCCGGCACCGTTCTCGCCGAAGGGGTCGGGCACTGACCGCTGCGGATCCCCTGTAGGGCCGGGGGCTATCATCAAAGCATGGCGACGAACGGCAAGCTCAGCGCGAAGGACTACAAGACCGACCAGGAAGTTCGCTGGTGCCCGGGCTGCGGGGACTACGCGATCCTGGCGGCGCTCCAGTCGTTCATGCCGGAGCTCGAGGTGCCGAAGGAGAACATCGTTTTCGTCTCTGGCATCGGCTGCGCCGCGCGGTTCCCGTACTACATGGAGACGTACGGGATGCACTCGATCCACGGGCGCGCGCCGGCGATTGCGACGGGGCTGGCCACGTCGCGGCCGGATCTGAGCGTCTGGGTCGTGACCGGCGACGGGGATTCGCTGTCGATCGGCGGCAATCACCTGATCCACGCGCTGCGCCGCAACGTGAACATCAAGATTCTGTTGTTCAACAACGAGATCTACGGGCTGACGAAGGGTCAGTACTCGCCGACGAGCCCGCTGGGAACGAAAACGAAGTCGACGCCGATGGGCTCGCTGGACTGGCCGTTCAATCCGCTGTCACTGGCCATCGGCGCGGAAGCGGCGTTCGTCGCGCGGGCGATCGACACCGACCGTGGGCATCTGACGGAGGTGCTGAGAGCAGCAGCCGCGCATCGCGGGAGCGCCTTCGTCGAGATCTTCCAGAACTGCAACATCTACAACGACGGCGCCTTCGACTTCGTCCGCGAGGACAAGACGAACCGGATCTATTTGGAGCACGGGAAGCCGATTCGGTTTGGCGAAGAAGGGGAGAAGGGCGTGCGCCAAAGGGCGGACGGCAGCGTCGAGATCGTGGACGTGACGGACGAGTCCGAGCTGCTCGTTCATGACGCGCATCATGTCGAGCCGAGCGCGGCGTTTGCGCTCAGTCGCTTGACACAGTCCACCGCAAATGCCACCCCGATCGGGATCTTCCGAGAGGTCGAACGGCCGGTGTACGACGACCTGATGTCTCAGCAGTTGGTGACGGCACGTGAGAAGCAGGAGGGCGACATCGCGGCACTCCTCCAAGCCGGCGATACCTGGACGATCTAGCCGCCCGGCGCCTACGAGTACCGCAGCTCTGGCGGAGTCTTATGGGTCGTCGTTCAGACCATGAGCTAGCGCCGCTTGCGCGTCGCCAGATAATTCGTCTTCGCTTTCGCGAAGAACTCCAAATCCCGCTCGTGCTCGCCAACGAGCCAGTCCACGAAGGCGTCGCTGTATTGCGGTGAGCCGAACTTCGGGACGTGCACGAACTCCGGTCGCGTTTCTTCGCTGATCGCATGCACGCGCCGGACGCTGAGGATGTCGAACGCATTCACGTTGTGACCATCTAGGCGCGCGTTCACCTCCCGGATCACTTCCTTCTGGCGGTACGGGTGTGAGCGATCTGGATCGACCTGCCCGTACAGCGGCGCGTGCGGGTCGGTCGTGAGGCGGATCAGCGTCGGCCGCCCTTCCTCGTCTCGCTCTGCGGTCTCGATCACCGCTACCTCCGCGCCGTCAGGGGCATGCATCACCTGACGGATGTTCGCGAGCCATTGTGAACGCGTCGCCTCGAGCTGGCGCTTGATGAAGTCGCGCACGTCCGTGCCCGTCGCCGGCTCGCTCTTCGCGCCGTGCCGGAAGTACAGCCCCCCGCGTGCGAAGGCGATGTGGTCGCCGCCGTCAGCGCTGCGGTACCGGCCCTGCCGCGTGAACACGAGAGGCGTGTTCGCGACGCCCTCGACGACGATCGCGGTCGCCGGCCGGCCGCCCCGCCTGATGTCGTGGACCTCGAAGGCCTCGAACTCGGGCTCGGCGTGGCTTGCAAGCTCCTCGTGGAGCCGCTCTTCCTCCACGTCGCCGTCCAGAACCACGACCCCGCCGCCGGAGTTCGCCATTGCTGCGACATCGCGGACGAGCGCCAGCCAGACGCCAGGGGCTTGCGGATCGAATCGCTCGTTCAGCTCGACCCGCTTCGAGCTCCGCTTGGCCTCCGCGGCCCGGCTCAGGAACCTGTTCGTCTCTGCCACGACATGCTCAATCTAAGCCGTAGCGGCCCACCGTCGGAGGCGGTCAGCAGAGCCCGTCGTAGTACACGGTGTGCGGGCCGAGGTACCCGATCGAATCCACGTGTCCTTTCCAGATAGCCAGCACGAAGGCCCGGCCGTGGTCCCAGCGGAGATGGAGATACCGCGGGAAACCGCAGCCCGGAAGGAGCTTCCTGCCCTCCAGGCGTGCCGCTCGCCTTTCGGCTCCCGCCGGAAGAGCCATGAGCATCGGCGCGTGATCGGCGGCGTAACCGCTCTTTGTTTCCGCGGATCCACCGATCGACCTTGACACATCAGGCGGCCACGGCGATCCTGCCGGATTAGCAAGGGATTAGCCGCCGTCGGAAGATGGGGTCATGGGGTGTAGCAAGTACTTCTGGGCTGGAGCCTGCGCAGTCGCCGCTGCGGTGGCGCTCCTCGGCGGGCGCACGGCGCCTGCCCGTGCCCAGGTTGTGCCCACCTGTGACGCTTCTGCCTACAAGCTGGCGCTACGGTCGCTGACCGGGCCGCCGCGCGCCGATCTCAACATCCGTATCACCGGCACGGGTCCGGATTGTGAGCTCCCCGAGACGCTCACGTCGGTTCAGGTCGCGCTGCTTCCTTTCAAGGGAGCTCCGGCGAAGAAGGTCGTTTTCAACGGCGTCGCATCTCCTGGCGGCGCGGCGACCGTCAACATCGGCCGCGTCCAGCGGTTCCGCCGCGTCCAGGCCACCGTCTCGTTCGGGCCGCAGATCGTTCTTGCAGGCCGTACTAAGACGCTACTCAAGCCCGACCTCGTCCTGACGCGCGCCTACAGCGCCCGCTCGGTGCTCCTCGGCCATCCGTTCTATGTCGTCGCGATCGTCCGGGAACGCACACCCGACGTCGGCCTCGCAGCGATCGTCACCGTCACGGCCGGCAATGCGGTGCCGGCCACGCAAGAGGTGACGATCGCTGCACACCGGCGAGTCGTGCTGCAGATTCCGGTGACCCTGCCCGAGCTCGGCCGGATACCGGTCACAGTCACCGTTACACCGGCGAGCCCGGTCGAGACGACGCTGAAGAACAACATACGCCGCTTCGTCGTCGAGACGACCGAGTTCAGGGTGCAGGAGTCGGCAACGCTCGTCCAGAGCTTCGCCGGCTACGGCGGGCAGTTCAACCACCACGTTTACGCGGCCATCTCCCGTGCGGTCGGGGTCACCGACTACAACGTCGGCGATATGGAGCAGAAGATGCGCGCGCTGCATCCGGAGTTCTCGCGAATCTTCTTCACGCAGGCCGCGTTTACCGACTCCGACCGGATGCAGTCGTTCATCCGCGCGGTTCAGCTCGCCCAGAGCACCGGAACGACGATCAACATCACCTGGCAAGGTGGGACGCTGAACGTCGCGAACGGCAGCATCCCGAAGTTCGCCGAAGTGCTGATCGACCTCG